>JAJDVC010000175.1 GCA_022826305.1 Gammaproteobacteria bacterium
GCTCCGATTACTCGATAGCCGAAATGAATATTCAGGACAGACATCTGAACTTCCGAGGTTTCGTGCACGGTGGTTCCATGGTAGCACTCGCCGATACGGCCGCCGGATACGGGACGTACTCGAACCTGCCTGACCAGGCAACCGGATTTACCACGCTGGAGTTGAAATGCAATTTCATCCGTGCCGTTGACGCAGGAACCCTGTCCTGCCGGGCAGAACGCATCCACACGGGCCGAACCACGGAAGTCTGGGATTGTACCGTTACACGCAAGGACAGCGAGAAGAAGGTCGCGGTATTTCGCTGTACCCAACTGATCCTTTATTCAAGATGATGTCCAGCAGGAATACAGAACCCACCCGGATACCGTTACATGTGCGCAACATCGACTGCCGGGGTTATGAACGATCAGACGGACTGTGGGATATTGAAGCGACCCTGACCGATACCAAGCACCAGGCGATGGAGAGTCATGAGAGGGGCATCATCCCTCCCGGAGAACCGATACACAGGATGAGTCTTTGCGTCACGCTTGATCTGGATCTTGTCATCAGGGATATTCAGGTGGACATGGACTACACCCCATTCCGGTTATGCAAAAGCGCAAGCGACAAGATGGAAAGGCTTGTCGGGCTGAGGATCGGAAGCGGATGGATGAGAATTGCCAAGGAACGCATCGGCCGACAGAACAGCTGCACACACGTGATGGAATTGCTTGGCCCCATTTCTACCACGGCCTATCAGACCATGCACTGGGCCATCGAGGAACGGGAAAAAAATCGCGGGATTCGCTCAGAACCGGCCATACTGGACCAGTGCATCTCCTTGTCCAGAAACACTGACGTCGTCAAGGCCATGTGGCCTGAATTCTACTCGGGAAATTCCGAGGAACGATGACCTGGCTACCGAAATCACGCCATCGGACATCATGCCGACAACCGGCTGAAATCTGGATTGTTCCCTCGTCCCGTGTACATTTGCCAATCACGTCAACCAGATATCCAGCAATCCTCAAATTCCACAGCGAATGGCAATTCTGGCAGTTCGACAAGGCGCGGATTTGCTGATCCCGGGTCACGTACAATCGGTAGCGTACGGGGTTCGCGAAATTCCTTACAAGAATCCATGTGGCCGCATGCACTGAAGCTCAGGCGGCTGATATTTTCCGGTATTGCGATTTTTTCCCTTGCAGTGATTGGCTCATTACAATTGGATACAACCCAATCCTCCGAATCCCTTCGGGTTCCGGCCGAATGGGAACCTCAGGAAGCGATCTGGATACAGTGGCCCGGCAAATACGAGAAGCATCTTGAACCGGTATTCAGCAGGTTGTCCAAAATCATTTCACGATATCAGAAACTCCACATTATCCACGACAGCAAAAAAACAAGGGAAGAGGCGGTATCGGCCATCCGGCGCGACGGCGGCAATCCGGAAAGTGGGAATATCGTCTGGCACCAGTTCCCCAATGACGGCGCATGGATGCGTGATAATGGCCCGGTATATGTGGAAAGCAACGGAACACTGCAAATCCAGAACTGGCAGTTCAATGCCTGGGGCGGGGCTTTCGGAGATGATATTCCCTACTCCAGGGACAATCACATTCCAGACCGCGTGGGCAACTTTCTTGACATTCCGGTCGACAGGGTCGATATCGTACACGAGCGGGGAAATCTCGAGTTCAACGGAGTTGATACTGTGGTTCTGAACTGGAGTACACTTGGCGATCCCAGGCGCAATCCGGGATACACAAGGGCCCAGGCCGAAAAAGACCTGAGGCGCTATTTCGGTGTAGAGCGGGTAGTTTTCATTGAAGGAATACCCGATGGGGATCTGACGCGCGGACACATTGATGGCATAGCCCGATTCATAGACCCACACACCATGGTCGTTCCCCGGTGTACCGAACATTCACTATGCAAACCGAATACAAGTACTGACGCACAAATCTATGACAATGCCGCAAAGACGATAGAATCTGCTGGTTTGAATGTAATCCGGGACCCCATTGAAGGTTTCGTACGCCATGAGGGCCATGTATTCGACACGAATTACATGAACTGGATTGCAGGAAACGGTTTCGTCATTGCAGGAGGCTTCGACAATCCACAAACCGACAAGGCGGCACGCAAGAGACTACAGGGTTATTTCCCGGAAAGGGATATCCACCTTGTCAGCATCCTGTCATCCTGGAAATCGGGAGGCGGTATCCATTGCCATACCAATGATCAGCCATCCCTGAGAGCTGATTTCGATTCCTGAAGACAGTTTCACGAACACCCTGCCCTGTTCAGGAGGAGCGTGGATTGCAGGGAGGATTTTCCCTGCATTGGTGAGGGAACGCCCCCATCTCATGGTGTTCAGCCAGATGGCCGGCATGTTGCCGGGTAATGTTCAGTTCCAGATCAAGGCAGTTACCCTCCTGCCCAGCACCTCTCCCGAGAATGCCACTTCCGCTCCCCGGTTTTCTTCGCTCACGATGCCGAAGCACACGTGCAAAGGAAGCAGATGCTCTTCCCGAGGATGACAGAGGCGTGCGCCTGGAGCAGAAGCCCAGCCCACCAGTTTCTGTTGCCGCTCCTCCGATTCATACATTCCCGATGTACATGTATCAATCAGCCAGAAGTCAAATTCTCGGTTAGCCCGTGCACCGTCCTCTGTCGGGTCGGAAAATTCATCCATGTTGTGGTATGACATGCCTGAACCAATAACCAGGACATCCTTTTTCCTTAACGCCGAAATTGCCTGGCCCAGGCGAACATGATCGGCCGGATCAAGGGAGTCGAGCAGTGACAATTGCAGACAGGGAATATCGGCACCAGGATACAGCAGGGAAAGCGGGACAAACACGCCATGGTCATAGCCTCTGCTCGAATCCAGAACGGGATCAAAGCCTGCGGCAAACAGTTCTTCATGAATAACCTTGGCAAGCCCCGGACTGCCTGGAGCCGGATATTCAATCCTGTAACACTGATCGGGAAATCCTGTGTAGTCGTATACCAGCCGAGGATGTGCTCCGGAAGTCAACGTTGGCATTGTTTCTTCCCAGTGGGCGCTAATCACGAGTATGGCAGCAGGGGTGCCGAGCCTGGTCCCAAAATCACCAAGAAACGTGATCAGCTCTTCGTGTCGACTATCTCCCAAAAGCGGCAATGGTCCCCCACCATGAGGAAGGTACACTACCGGCGCCGTGTTCTCTGGATGGGTCATTCACGATTCTCCTTTGTGGAATAGTATACAGATTTTGCCTCGATATTCACCCCCGGGCGACGCCCGTGAATTCAATGCAAGGCCGGATTGCCCCGGTCTCAAGCCTCAGGCAGGATCAGGTCTCCTTCCTTTCCGGCACCCCAGAGAGTACGACTGTCGGGTCGATTCATCCCGGAACTCTGGCCCTGAAACGATACTGCCCTATGCCTTTTCCCGATAGGGCCGTGACCCTGATCCGAGCCCATTGTACACATTCTTCATAACCTTTCCCGCCCAGCTTTTCAAGCAGGGCGTCCTTCAGACTTCCGTTCACCTGATCCAGCGCTTTCTGCGAAAGTGCCTCCATGGTTTCGGTCTTGTCGACAAATTCGATATCCAGAAACCCCGATGCCTTCATTGCATGGGAGAACATGTTGATTTCGGCAAAGAAGAAGTTGAGCCCCTGCTCCCTCAGGAAATTGTCCCAGTTGGTATATTCCTGATTGCAGGCAATCTTGATCCAGTCCCTGCCAACCAGTGTTCCCGATGGTTTGAGGACTCGGTGGATTTCCGTGAATAACGGGAGCAGATATTCAAAGTGACATGCTACAGCAGTCATGTACACGATATCGAACCGGCCCGGGTCGAATGGCAATGGTCCAGGCTCAATCAGCCTGGTCGCAATCCGAGACTGCAAACCATTGATCTTTACCAACTCTTCGGCGCGCGCCAGTACATTGCTATCGATATCAACAGCTGTCACATGTCCGGCGCCCAAGTCCCTGATCATGGAAACAGCAGCGCCGCCCAGTCCACACCCCAGATCCAGTACGGATGCTCCCCGCGCGTCAAGCTCATGAAACAGATCAGCAACCTCGGCATCTCCTCCTGCTGACAGATATCCCTTACCGTAAACCATTTCCATGGTCGCGATATTCTTCTGATCGTAATTGTTTGCCATGATCATCAGCCCTGCACAGGCTATATTACACAAATTTACTGGCCCGATGCTGCCGGCAGAAACTCGGGCAACCAAGTCGAACGCACTACTCATCCTTTTCGCGGCGGTCGTTTCGATCAAGGCGCTGCTGATCTGCGGAGCTTGCGGGTTCATCTTTTGCTCGCCCCACGTGCGGCGGATGTGCGAGCTGGTCGCAGACCGCCCTTGAAACGGGCTTCAGTCTGACCCTTGGACTGCCTGGGCTGACCCTGCTGGCGATGGTACTGAACGGAACGGAATCAAGGCAAGCGGGTGTGCGCACAGAAGACCGACCACCCCCACTGCCATCGCTATCGCGCACCACCGAACGCCGCCGAGAGATCGTGCCGTTCCAGAACGCCTCCCATCCCCTCGTGATCCGACCCGAAGAAGGCGCCCGTCACGATACCCAGGTCCTCGCCGGTCCAGGCATGGCTGTGCTCCTCCGTGCCGGGCAAATCCTCCTTTTCGAACGCCGGATTCGCCTGCCGGAACGTGTTGCCGCGATCATCCACCTCGATCGCATAACGGAGATCGCCATCGCCCCATGCGTTGCCGCCCTCGAACTGCATCGCAGAAAATTCGAGATGCCCCAGCAAATCCTCCATGTCGATACTCAGCGCTGCATCGCCGAGGATGCTCCACCCAGCGGGCGTGATGCCAACCATCGCGCCATTCCGAGTCACGCTGCCCGAGAGCGAAGGGTTGTCGTGGAGCGCGCCAGCGGGCTTCGGCCCGAAGGCCCAGGGCCGCACCAGACCGTTGCGGCACGCAACGCCGAAGGCGATCTCTTCCGATCCGATGGCAAGATCGCCGCGCAGGTGGAACGATGTGTCTTCCCACGGCCCAAGACTGTCGGCAGTGATTTCGTCCGGCAATGTGCCGGGCTTCAGCCGGCTGTAGCCCGAAAAATGCATGAGGGAGCAGGGTGGAATCTCCGTTATGTGATATAATTCAGTGACTTGAAAAAGAATTACCGGAGCTTCCACCCATGACACATTGTACCCGCAGAACGATCCGATTTTCAAACCGCAGACGGCG
>JAJDVC010000148.1 GCA_022826305.1 Gammaproteobacteria bacterium
TCCCATGCAGGAGTTGGCCCGGCTGCTGCGGGAAAGGGGACTGGACCATGGCACGATAGGTGTGGAAATGGACAACTACTGGTATTCGGCCCTGGCTCACCGCGAACTGGTTAACGGGTTGCCGGAAACTCGATTCGCCGATGCTACCGGACTGGTTAACTGGCAGCGCGCGGTCAAGAGCGAGAGGGAAATCGAGTACATGATGATTGCCGGGAAAATCGTTACTGCCATGCACGAGCGTATTCTTGAACGGATCCGGCCCGGCATGCGCAAGAACGAGCTGGTAGCGGAAATCTATCATTCCGGATGCCTGGGGGTCGAGGAACACGGGGGGGATTATCCGGCAATCGTTCCCCTGCTTCCTTCCGGACCCGATGCCGCCGCCCCTCACCTGACCTGGAATGAAGACCCTCTCAGACCAGGAGAGGCCACATTCTTTGAAATCGCCGGCTGTTTCCGTCGCTATCAGTGTCCGACCTCACGAACCATTTTTCTGGGTACTCCGCCAAGACGGTTTCTTGAGGTTGAAGCGGCGGTAATTGAAGGAATACAGTCGGGACTCGAAGCAGCCCGGCCAGGCAACCGTTGCCGGGATATCGCCGAACGGTTCTGCGCAATTCTCAAGAAACGTACCGGTATCGTCAAAAGGAGCCGGTGTGGATACTCGATCGGACTGTCGTATCCTCCCGACTGGGGAGAACGCACCATGAGTCTGCGCCCCGGGGACGATACGCTGCTTGAACCCGGCATGACGTTTCATTTCATACCTGCGGTATGGCACGAAAACTGGGGGATGGAAATCACGGAGAGCTTCGTGGTCACCGACCAGGGCCCGCAGATGCTCTCTGACGTGCCCAGAAAGCTGTTTGTGCTGGAGAAATGACCGGACCTGTCGACAATCATGCCCGTGAGCCTGTCTGGGACGGTATCACGCGCGCGTGGCATGGACTGCTTGCAGTTACGGTGATTGTCGGCTGGATTCTGGGCGAGTTTCGCACATTTTCAATCATGCAATGGCATTTCTATGCGGGCTATTGCATAGCCGGGCTGCTGGGATTCCGGATTTTCTGGGGATTCCAGGGTCCCGGGCCGGTCCGGCTCACTGCCCTGGTTCCCGGACCGGAAGCATTTATCGATTACCTGAAAACCCTTCCCGACCGCAAGCCGAGCGGCATCAGGGGACACTCCCCCCTGGGTGCCCTGGCAAGCCTGGTTTTCCTGGCCCTGCTGATCTTCCAGGTTTCCACCGGCCTGTTCTCGGAAGATGATGACCTGTTCCATGAAGGACCCCTTGCCGACTGGATTTCTTCAGACGGCAACCGACGGGCTTCATGGCTACACAGGCTCGGCGCAAAGGCCGTACTGGCCATGTTCCTCTTGCACATCAGCGCAATGCTGTTCTATGCGGTCTGGAAAAAAGAGAATCTGGTTATCGCCATGATCAGCGGGACCAAGCTGGTAAGGCACAAGCAGGACACAGGATGAACGGGTCTCCTGATTCGGTCAGGTCGGAATCGACCACCCGGGAATCAGCTACCATGAATACCGGGCAGAGGGCGCATTACCGGATTTCTTGCGGATTGGGGCAACCCCTGTCATGGTGTTTCCGGGCCGGGTTCTTCCATGATCGTCAGGGTTTCACGCGGTTTTCCTGAATACCACTCCATGAGCCTGGAAGTATATCTCAACGGCAAGTTCCTGCCTGAAGGAGAAGCAAAAATCTCCATATTCGACCGCGCAACCCTTTTCGGCGACGCCGTGTACGAGGTGGCCGCTGTTCTGGAATCCAGGCTGGTGAACCTCTCCCACCACCTGAGTCGGCTTGAGCGCTCTCTTGCAGAGATATCCATCCCCTGTCCAGTGGCGCGTGACGACCTGCTTGCCCTGATCCGGGAGCTTGTGGCAAGGAACGGCTTGAGAGAAGGACTCGTCTACATGCAGGTCACCCGGGGCGTGGCCGAAAGGAACTACATCTGCCCGGAGAACCTGACTCCCACATTTTTCATGTTCACACAGCAAAAGAACATACTCGGGAATGAACATTCGTCGTCAGGAATCGCCCTGAAGGTCTTCCCGGATATCCGCTGGTCACGACGTGACATCAAGTCCGTGAATCTGCTGGGCCAGGTGCTCGCAAAACAGGCTGCACACAGCGCAGGAGCATTCGAGGCACTGCTGGTCGAGCCGGACAACCATGTCACGGAATGCGGGTCAACCAGTTTCTTCATCTGCCGTGACCGGAAGATCATTACCCGTCCCCTCTCGCATGACATCCTTCCCGGCGTAACGCGCAAGGCATTGCTCTCGCTGTGCAAAACCAACCGGGTCGCGATGGAAGAACGCCGATTTACCCTGGAAGAGGCACTGGAAGCCGAGGAGGCATTCATCAGCAGCGCATCATCCTTCGTCATCCCGGTTACACACATAGATGATTGTCCCATAGGAAACAGCCAGCCCGGACCTGTAACGCTTGCCATGCAGGAACTTTACATCGCACATGCCCGATCCTCCGCCATCTAGTACCGGCCGCCTGATCCTATCGTAACGATGCATGATCTCCCGGATTCGTATTCCGGACCGCCTGTCTTTTCAGGCAAAACGGTTCGCATGGCATGACCTGCTCCCGCCTGGATACCGGTAATACCCGGATCGACCGGATCATTGGCCCATCCCACAGGGTTCCGGTGATCTGATTCATGGGTCGCGACGCCTTCCGATATGATCACATGACCCATGACAGGAGACATGCCCATGAACCCATCTGCTGCTGAACCATGGAAATGGAACTGATTTACGGACTCGATCTCTCCGTTTTCCTGTACCTGCTTGCAATCATGATGTTTGCAGGAATAGTACACGGTTCCATGGGGCTGGGTTTCCCCATGGTAGCCACACCCCTGATTGCCGTGCTTCTGGATGTCCGGCTGGCAATTCTCCTGACGCTGCTGCCCACGGTTACAGTCAACATTGCAAGCATCTGGTCTGGCACCGACCAGAAGGACAGCCTGAAGGAATACACACCAATGTTCGTCTGGACACTGGTCGGCGCTCTGATCGGTTCATGGATGCTGGTTGTATTTGATCCTTCGCCATTCAGGCTTGCACTGGCCCTGCTGATTCTTCTTTATCTATGGACTGCCCGCTCCGAAAAGGCGATCGGGCGATGGATATGTCCGGGGAACACGATGGTTGCTGCTGCTTTCGGGATGATTGCGGGCATATCGTCGGGGATCACGAATGTGATGATACCCATCCTGATCATCTACTTCTTCAGTCTCAACATCCCGCGTTCAAAGATGATCCCCATATTCAACTGCTTCTTCCTGATCGGGAAAACCACACAGATACTCGTTCTCTCTGTTGCCGGATTGATCAACCTCGGGCTGTTCTTTCACACATTGCTGCCCGCTGTGGTGGCATTGGCCGGTTTGTGGGTTGGCAGCAAGGCGGGTAATCGGATCAGTGCCGATTCGTACCGTGCATCCATTCATCTGCTGCTATTTGCCCTGGCTCTGATGCTGATTGTCCAGTTTGCACTCGCAACACTCGAGGCAGGATGAACAAGACACCGCATACCAGAGATCCTCTCTCCTGTCTCGGGGCGCAGATGATGGGAATATCTGCCACCCCGGGGGACCTCACCCTGCCGCTGAAAAACCACTCGCCACGGACTTGATCTTCCTGATCATGTTGACCAGCCCATTCGACCGGTTCGGTGACAGGTGCTCCCGCAGACCTATGCGGTCAATGAAATACAACTCGGCCTCGCCTATGGCCTCGGGAGGCTGGCCCGAAACCGTTTGCAACAACAAGGCTATGATACCCTTGGTGATGATCGCATCGCTGTCAGCTGTAAAAATCACCTTGCGATCCACAAGTTCCGCATGCAGCCATACACGGCTCTGACATCCGGGCACCAGGTTTTCCTCCCTTTTGTACCGCTCATCCAGAGGCTGCATGTTCTTCCCCAGATCGATAATGTACTCATATTTCTCCATCCATTGGTCGAAAATGCCGAAGTCGGCGATAATTCCATCCTGTATTGCATCAATTGGAAGTGTCATGTTGGTGTAATGGCGTTCACGTTCAGCACCTGAAACGAACACTCGAGAAATCGGAAAATCGGAATCAGGGTCATCGCAACAATCTGGCAGCCTTCCTCACCCCGGCCACCAGTGCGTCAACATCCGAGCGATTGTTGTACATGGCAAAGGACGCCCTGACCGTACCCGGGATTCCATAGAAGTCCATGAGCGGCTGGGCACAGTGGTGACCAGTCCTGACCGCGATACCCAGCTGATCAAGAATGGTCCCCACATCAAACGGATGAACATCCTCAAACACGAAGGATATGACTCCCGCCTTGTGGGCGGCAGTGCCTATTATTTTCAACCCATCGAGTTCGCACAGCTGATCCGTTGCGTAAGTGAGGAGATCCTGCTCATGGGCAATCACCTCCTGCTCGTCAAACTGGTCGTAGTACGCCATTGCGGCCCCGAAACCCATGCCATCGGCTATGCTTGGTGTGCCCGCCTCAAACTTGTAGGGTAGCGTGCTGAAGGTCGTTCGGTCGAATGTTACACGCTCAATCATTTCTCCTCCGCCCTGATAAGGCGGCATTGCATCAAGCAGCTCCTCTTTTCCGTAAAGAACCCCCACACCTGTAGGCCCGAACATCTTGTGTGCAGAAAAGGCGTAGAAATCGACATCAAGATCCTGAACATCAACGTGCATGTGCGGCACTGCCTGGGCACCGTCCAGAAGCACGGGGATCTGTCGTTCGTGTGCAAGAGCAGTGATATCCCGGGCGGGATTGATCGTCCCGAGTGCATTGGAAACATGGGCGACAGAAACCAGTCGTGTCCGTTCGTTCAGCAGGGACTCCAGAGCATCCATATCAAGCTCTCCGGCCCGGTTGATGGGGACCACTCTCAACCGGGCCTGTCTTTCCTGACAGATCATCTGCCAGGGTACAATGTTTGAATGATGCTCCATCATGGAGACCAGCACCTCATCTCCCGGATTCAGGAACTTCCGTCCAAATGAAGATGCAACAAGATTTATACTTTCCGTGGTACCCTTGGTGAACAGGATTTCATGTCCATGTCCGGCATTCAGAAATCTTCTTGCCGTCTCTCTCACACCCTCATATGCTTCGGTGGCGTGCTGGCTCAGATGATGAACCCCGCGATGAATATTCGCATGCTCCCGGCAATAATAATGCGACACCCGATCAATCACTGATCGAGGCTTCTGGGATGAGGCGCCGCTATCCAGATACACCAGCCGCTGTCCATTTACCTGTCTTTCCAGCAGAGGGAAATCCTGCCGGACCTCCTCCACATTAAACGGCTTGCCACCGGACAGATTCTCCTTCTGACCAGCTTCTGTGGTGCCTATCAATTCAGACTCCCGTATATGCTGAAAGTCTCAAGAGTATGCGGTTTGTCCGTGCAATTTCAACCATGTTCAAAATATGGAAATAGGCATATGCATCCGGCCCACAATCTCGCTGACCACTCATCATGGATAGCAGTTGAATTCGTAACACGCCTTCCCTACCATTACCCATTGGTGGATATGAATTTGGCGCAACAGGTTCATGCTGGCAGCCATCATCCCCGGCACATTCCGGACTCCCAGGGGTTCAATGCAGGCAGGCCCTTGACGGAAACGGACATTGGCGGCTTCCTGTCAGGGTCAGCCCATGGCAGCGCAGCTACAGATCAATCAAGATAGATTCAGATAATCATGAAAAGGAGAAGTGGCGGCCAGGTTCTGGTTGACGGACTGATTGGAAATGGCGTCAGTCATGTTTTCTGTGTGCCGGGAGAAAGCTATCTTTGTGTGCTGGATGCCCTGTATGACCGGCAGGAGGAAATACAGATCATCACATGCCGTCAGGAGGGCGGTGCGGCTTACATGGCCGAGGCAGTCGGCAAGCTGACAGGACGGCCTGGTGTCTGTTTTGTCTCAAGAGGGCCAGGTGCATCCAATGCCATGATTGGCATTCATACTGCTTTTCAGGACTCGACCCCCCTGCTCCTGTTTATCGGGCAGGTTCCACGGAGTTGTACAGGCAGGGAGGCTTTCCAGGAACTGGATTACCGGAAAGTCTACAACGGGGTCGCCAAGGCAGTCATCCGGATCAACGATGCAACGTGCATCCCCGAACAACTGGGCATGGCGTGGAAATGTGCCATGCAGGGCCGTCCCGGACCAGTCGTCGTCGAATTGCCGGAAGACATGCTATCCGACCAGATATGCGACGAAATCCAACCGCCTGAGAAGATCAACTTCCCTGCTCCGACCACCGAGGATATCAAGGATTTTGCGACGATGCTCGAAGTTTCCAGACGCCCCATTCTCCTGGTGGGAGGTGCAGGATGGACGCCGGAAGCAACTACTGCCCTAACCCGCTTTTCGGAAAAACACCAGATTCCTGTCTGTACAGCATTCAGACGCTCCGACTGTTTTGACAACACGCATCCAAACTACATTGGAGAAATGGGACTCGCTCCCGACCCGAACTTGGTCGAGCGCGTTCAGCAAAGCGATCTTCTGATCGCGGTAGCCTCCCGGCTGGGTGACATGACCACATCAAACTATGAATCTCTCCTACCGCCCGATCGAACAAACTGTAATCCGAATCAGCAACTAGTTCATGTATATGCTGATGCTCAGGAAATCGGGCGGGTTTTCCGTCCCGATCTCGGTATTACAAGCAGCCCGCATGCATTTCTTGAGAACGTCAGCTCCCTGCCAACCTGCAACAGGGACAGAACCCTCTTCATCACCGAAGCGCATCAAGCATATCTGAGATGGATACATCTGGAGAGAAATACCGAATCGGAATTGCGGGTAGACAGGATCATGGATTTTCTGCGCTCCCGTTTGACCAAGGATGCAATTCTCACAGTCGGAGCAGGGAGCTACAGTA
>JAJDVC010000001.1 GCA_022826305.1 Gammaproteobacteria bacterium
GAACCGGATACGGAGCGCGCCCTGGAACACTGCGAAGAGTCCCTCATTGCCGCATGGAGAAAGGAGGCTGGCACGACCGGCGGGGAACATTCCACATTGCTGGATCGCGTCGCGGAAGACCTTGAGCGCCAGCTGGAGAGACAGATTCATTTCGAGGGCCTGATGGATGCGCTTCAGGAATGGCTGGACCTCCGTCACCACGCTGCTGAAGAGACATTCCCGGCACTGGATTCACATGAAGTGGAACTGCTCATTTCGGGCAAGGCTTCCACCTACAATTCCACGGGCGGGCGTGTCCGCCAGTACGGCCCCGGCGATGCCGTCTGGCCCGCGCCGGGCCGGAAAGACAGGACAGCTTCGGTGATTGCGGATGAGCCCTGCCGAACGGCGGTGCTGACTCGGGACACCCTGGACTGGCTGGAACAGCATGAAACACAACTCGTTCTCAAGCTTTATCGGTACCTGCTTGCCAGCGTTTCCAGCAATGCTCCGGAAGCAGGCGGGCAGCGAAACGAGGACTAAAAACAGGGATGTCCAGGAGACCGTGCGTCCTCTGGATTGAAACCGAAAGGGGGCGTCATCCGAAAACAGCCCGGCAAATACCAGCACCATGCGAAGTAGCCCGATCGTTGCCCGGTTCAGCAATGAGGTTTCCGGACAGTCTTGAGCTGCAACCCGATTTCAGGCAGTACACAAACCGTCCTGCATGATCTTTGTGAAACAGGCGTTTCCGACTGGGTCACGGTTGATCAATACAGGTATCGGCATCAGGAAACAGCTGATGAAGACGCTGACGGAGAACTTCGGGATTCATGCCCGGGATTTGCAAGACCCGCCGGATCATGACAAGCAGGAGAACTTTCACAAGGTTGTCACGAAGGGAAAAGTTGCATGCGAAGCCAGCGGTCACGAGATTTCGGACCACTTTCCCGAGATCAGGAAAATGGTCGATCCGGGGTCTGGTGTCAGACGTGAAATCAAAGATATCACCCGTCATGCCTGCCATCTGATTGCCCAGAACGGGGACTCGGGGAAAGAGCAGATCGTGTTTGCCCAGACCTGTTTTCCCTGCAGACCCGCAGGGCGGAACCGATCGAACAGCACATCCTGAGGCAGGAGCAGCTCTCCGCCCGGAAAAACCGACCCGGACAGGATCGGAATTTCGGGATTATTCCTGGCAAGGGCGACCAGGTGTTATCCGACAGGAGCATGTGGCCGATAAAAACCATGGAAGGTGCCCAACAACCATTCGCCTGCCGATCTTGTGTCGACCATCATCCTGAAAACCAGGGATTTCGCGACTGAAATCAACAGAGAGCCTGGACAACAATGATTAGCAAGTCGTGCGTCAGGCCACGCGCCTCATCACAAACCGGTTTATGGTAGTATTGGACACTTGCGGCACCATATCCGGTCTCCCGTACCGGACAGCATGACCAGAGGTTTCCGGCGTGCACGGAAACCATCAGCGGAACCGGCCCGGATGTGATGATTCCGGGCAGTCCGCCGCGACGTATTAACCGACACTTCACCGAACATGCGATGAACAACAACGTGACTGTATCCTTTCTGGGCCTGGGAGTCATGGGTTACCCGATGGCAGGGCATCTCGCTCGCAACGGCCACACCGTACGGGTCTATAACCGTACCACGTCGAAAGCGGAAAAATGGGTCGACGAGCATGGTGGAAGCCATGCCCAGACCCCGGCACAGGCCGCCGATGGTTCGGATTTCGTGTTCTGCTGCGTCGGTAACGACGACGACTTGCGCTCGGTCACGACGGACGAGCACGGCGCCTTCGAAGCAATGAAGGCCGGGGCGATCTTCGTCGATCACACGACCGCTTCGGCGAATGTTGCAAGGGAGCTTTATGCGGAATCCCGAAACCGCGGATTCGGGTTTCTGGATGCGCCGGTGTCAGGCGGACAGGCAGGTGCGGAAAACGGCATCCTGACCGTGATGGTGGGAGGCGACGAGGATATCTTCGAAAGAAGCAGACCGGTCATTGAAAGCTACGCCAGGTCGATAATGTTCATGGGAGAAAGCGGATCCGGACAACTCACCAAGATGGTCAACCAGATCTGCATCGCCGGCCTGGTGCAGGGGCTGTCCGAAGGACTTGCCTTCGGCGTCAACGCCGGGCTTGACGGTCGCAAGGTTTTCGACGTGATCTCAAAAGGCGCGGCCGGCTCCTGGCAGATGGACAACCGCCACGAAACCATGCTGGAAAACCGGTTCGATTTCGGGTTCGCCGTGGACTGGATGAGAAAGGATCTCGGCTTGTGCATGGACGAGGCGAAACGCAACGGTTCCGACCTGACAATCACCGAAATCATCGACGGATACTACGGGGAGATACAGGCAAACGGCGGAAACCGGCATGACACGTCCAGCCTGGTCACGCGCCTGTACCGGGCCGACCTGGACCGGTAACGGGCCGGGGGGATCTCTCGAGAAAGGACTGGAGTCCAGGGTCAGTCGGGGGCGCCACGGGCTGACGGGTGTACCCCGGATATAAGATTACTCCGGTTCCGGTCCGATGCCGGACCTGATCAGGTGCCGGAAGGAATCAACCTGGAAAGTGGCTGAGGGTGCGGGGGCACAGTTGCGGTCTTGATGACTGACCGTGGATCCCGTCCTGCACCAGTAGTTGTCCCGCAAGGAGAACCATCAGCTTCAGTGGAATGATCGGGAGTGGCCGTTCATGTACTGTCGGGCATCCGGTCCGCCACCGTTCCTGGCCTTGGGACGGGTGCCTCGGGGTTCCGGAATTCACCACGAGGAGCCTGGATTCAGGGGTCTCCGGAGTGGCAACCGAAGTGAACATTGCCAGTTCCGGATGGGTTCCGCCATGGATTCCACGGCCGCCTGACCACCCCGGGACCGGACTCAGGCAGGGACCACCTTCACCGCCGCCGGACTGCCGTCCCGGCCGAAGGCCACGCCGAGCAGATGGATCGGTGCCGATCCCGGTACTTGTCGGCATGGCCCCTTGCCCGGATCTGTTCGATGGCCTGTTGGGCAACAGCGTCCATATCGTCTTCCCCGTCGGCCACCTTGAACTCGAACACGAACATCTGGCCGCCGTGGAGCACCATCAGGTCGGCGCGGCCCCGGCGCGATGAATCCTCCACCCGCAGATCCAGCCCGATGGTGCGGAAGCAGGCGTACAGCATCCCGGCGTACCACGCCTCGTGGCGCGCCGGACCGTTGCTGCCCTGCCACTGGCAGGGAATGCCGGCGAAGAGCGCCCTGAGCCAGTCAGCAAACCCGTCGAAGTCGTTGACCACCAGCAGGCGGCCAAGTTCGTCGTCCCGGTCCGCCGTGTCGTTGCCGTGTCCCGTGATGTAGCCGAGCAGGGTGTTGCTGAGGCCCTGTCGCACCTCGAAGTTGGGATAGTCGAGGGTGTACAGGGTTCGCGGGCCGCGCCTCTCCCGGGCAGCAATGGTCAGGTAGCCGGTCTGGAACAGCAGAGCCTCGATGCCGATATCCCCGACATCGAATGTCGACAACTGTCGGGCCTTCGTGGTCAGGTTCTCCAGTTCCATGGGACTGACCTGCCGCTCCATCATCATGCGGAACAGGAAGGTCGGGGAGCCGGTCTCGAACCAGTGGGGTTCGAAATTGCGGGTCTGGAACAGCAGCAGCAGGTCGAACGGGTTGTAGAGCTTCGCGTCGCCGAGCCAGTGATAGCCGTTGTACCATTCCCTGATCTGATCACGATCGAGACCCGGCAGTTCCGGGGCGAACACGGTATCCAGATCGGCGTCGGTGTAGCCGCAGATGGTGGCGAATTCCGGATCCAGGCTGATGTTCCGGAGATTGTTGAGGCCGGAGAACAGGCTCATCCGGGAGAACATGCTGACCCCGGTGACGAAGACGAAGCGGACATGCTCGGCACTGCCCTTGATGATGCCGTAGAAGCCCCGCAGGTAGTCGCGGTTCGCCCTGGCCATTTCCGGCTGGTCGATGACGTCCAGGATCGGCTTGTCGTATTCGTCCACGAGGACCACC
>JAJDVC010000134.1 GCA_022826305.1 Gammaproteobacteria bacterium
GGGCCGGCAGGTCGAATTGATCCGCCGCCCAAGCCGCCGGACCGGATGAACCCGGTCGACGCATACGCCAGACCTGCCCGGGTTCCCGTGTGGGGAAGACAGCCCATCGTCTCCCCTGCGAATCCCGCGCCTCATGAGGCGGACATCCCGCGCATCCGGTTCTCGGTGGGGTACTGAGTTCTCCGGACAGCACCTGCTTCAGGAATCGGCAGACGAACCGAAACAGCCTGTCTTCGTCCTCAAGCAGTACGGCCTGTTCGGATTGTGGCAGGTCAAACACTTCCTGGAAGCCCGGACTACTGAAAAATTCACGAAACATGTCGATGTCGCAACTGCACATATCGAACAACTGCATCAACCTCGACGAGGGCTTGTCGACCCCGGGACCCGAGGAACGTTTCTTCAGTACAATTTCACGTCACTGCCGATTCGCACGTTCGTATTCATCAAGCCCCCGCTCCTTGAGACAGCCCCGAACGGATAGCCTTCTCATCGCTTCGTGCCCCTTGCAGCGAGGCTCCCGGACCACGAAGAAACTGTTATCCGCTGCCTTTTGCCATGGCTTGTGCACGCGCATGATGCCCAGTGCACGGTAACGGCATGCCGTCGGACGGTCCGGATAGACGCTGCAACCGGTTTCCTCGAAAAACACGCATCCAGTTGATCCCGGGCGTGGTCGAAAGCTTGAGCCCCGGCATCTCATGGGCATCCATCGGGAAAGGCTGTGCATGCTGGCCGGCCCATTGCGAGAAAGTCATCACGCCGTTCAAGCCTCAATATGTCATGGGACATCAGCGTAATATCAATATCCCTGCAGCAGGCCGTCAAGGCAGGAAATCTCCTTGTGACAGTGGAAACGGAACTCGCTGTCCAGGCCCGGTTCACAGGTTGGACGGGACATTCAGGGGGAATTTCATCCCTGATTATTTCCAGATCTTCAGACGCCATGTTCGGGAGTGTGCATGAAACAGCATAAAATCATGACATCCTGACAAGCAAGCCCAGGGCTGTATGTACAGTCCGCGTGTGCATGAACCGATTGCCGAGGGATACAAGCCTGATTGTTTAATTCCCGGAACATTATCCTGTGGCATAATCCACTGGCCCAGACGTATGAAGACCCGAACCGATATCCGCGACAGGAAGGCATCTGTCTCTCAATCATGCATGCGAAAAGGTCCTGAGGACATGAATTCATCCGCAACATGTCATGTTTCGACACGCGGAACCCTGCGGGGAACCATTTATCAGCCATGTCAGTCGAAATAATCATTCTCGCCGGAGGACAGGGCAAGCGCATGCACTCCAGCATGCCCAAGGTGCTCCATACGCTCGCCGGCAAACCCATTTTGCTGCATCTGCTCCAGACATGCCTCAAGGTCGAACCGACTCGAATCCACATAGTTGTCGGACATGGCCGGGAGCAGATTATCCGGGCGTTTCATCCTGTACTGCAATCCTGGCCCGCCCCCCAGTCCGCAATCATCAACTGGGTTGAACAGGAAGAACAGCTCGGCACCGGTCACGCAGCATCGCTTGCGGCCGGACATCTCAAGGACGAATCCAGGGTCCTGATACTCAATGGAGACGTGCCCCTGCTAAGCGCCGCGACACTGCAACGGGTGATACCGGATCCCGGCTCGGTGAGACTGGTAACTGTCGTCATGGCGGATCCATCCGGACTCGGTCGTATCCTGCGGAACGATGCAGGGGAAATCACGGGCATTGTCGAGGAACGCGATGCCAGTCCAGAGGAAAAATCGATCCGTGAGGTCAATGTGAACTGCCTGGGCGCCGAGGCGCTTCGCCTCAGGCGCTGGCTGACTGCCCTGGATAATGACAATGCACAAGGCGAATACTATCTGACCGATACGATTGCCAGTGCGGCCAGGGAAGGTATCCCGATGGTCGGCATCACGCCAGCGGATGCCGACGAGGGGCTGGGCGCCAATACCCGGAGCGAACTGGCCAGGCTGGAAAGAGCCTATCAGTACCGCCAGGCCATGGCGGTGATGGATCATGGCGTCACATTGCTTGACCCGAACCGTTTCGACGTGCGCGGAACCTGTCGATTCGGTAATGATTGCAGCGTCGATGTCAATGTTATACTGGAGGGCCGTGTAGAGGTAGGCGACAACGTCTGTATCGGCCCCAATACAGTCATTCGCGACAGTTCCATCGGCTACGGATGCCGAATTGAAGCGAATTCGGTTATCGAAAACGCTGTCATAGGGCATGAGTGCAGGATCGGACCATTCGCCCGCATACGCTCCGGCACCGTTCTTGACGACCGGGCCAGGATAGGTAATTTCGTTGAAACAAAAAACAGTTCGATCGGCATGAACAGCAAAGCCGGCCATCTGGCTTATATCGGAGACAGCAAGGTGGGTCGAAATGCGAACATCGGCGCCGGGGTAATAACCTGCAACTATGATGGCAAGAACAAGCACCGGACCATGATCGGGGATAACGTCTTCATTGGTTCCGACAGTCAGCTTGTCGCCCCCGTGCACATCGCCGACGGTGCAACCATAGCTGCCGGCTCAACGATTACCCGGGACGTGGATATCGACTGCCTGGCAAGCAGCAGGGTACCGCAAAAGTCGATACGGAACTGGAAGCGCCCGGGATACAAGACCTGAGTGCCCGGACAGTTGCTGAACACATCCATTGAACGATAAGGGATCATGTGCGGAATAATCGGCGCTGTAAGAAAGTCGGATGTCCTGCCTGTTCTGCTGGACGGGTTGAAACGACTCGAGTATCGAGGGTACGACTCGGCAGGCATTGCCGTTATCGCCAACAAGTCAGTATCCAGAGTCCGTAGCGTCGGCAAGATAGCAGCGCTTGAACAGGCGATTCAAACCAGGCAGGTGCTTCATGGCACCACCGGAATCGCCCATACTCGCTGGGCAACACATGGCCCGCCGACCGAGATCAATGCCCATCCGCACATCAGCGAAGGACGCATCGCACTGGTCTGTAACGGCATAGTCGAGAATCACGAGGAAATCAGGCAGAAACTGATGTCGGAAGGGATGAGGTTTGTCTCGCAGACCGACACCGAAGTTATTGTCAATCTGGTTTCCAGGGAAATAAGGCAGGGAAAGGATCTTCTGGAAGCGGTCAAGGAAACGACCAGCATGCTTGAAGGAGCATATGCCATTGGCGTGGTCAGTGCCGATGAGCCGGACCGGCTCGTCGGTGCGCGCCATGGGTCTCCTCTGGTTGTGGGCATCGGTGACGGAGAATCCTACATTGCGTCCGACATGTCTGCACTGCTCCCCGTTACCCGGGACTTCTTCGTTCTGGAAAACGGAGACATCGTCGATATACAGGAGAACCGGATAACCATAGTTGACCAGTCCGGCAGAACGCAGTCCAGGCCTGTCAAGACAAGCAGCCTGTCACTGGAAGCCGTTGAACTCGGGAACCATCGGCACTTCATGTCCAAGGAGATACACGAGCAGGATCAGTCGGTCTCCAATACACTTGAGGGGCGAATAACCGGCACCCGCATCCTGGAAGCCTGTTTCGGCAACCGGGCTACCCAGGTATTCGACCGTATCCGGTCCGTGCAGATCATCGCATGCGGAACCAGCTTTCACGCAGGGCTGGTTGCCAGACACTGGTTCGAGGAACATGGAATTCCCTGCCAGGTGGAAATCGGCAGCGAGTTCCACTCGCGGATTCATGCCGTACCCGAAGACAGTCTGGTGGTCAGTCTTTCACAGTCCGGTGAAACCAGGGACACCCTGTCTGCGCTTGAGCATGCCATGGAATCCGGATATGCCCATAGCCTTGCGATCTGCAATGTCCCGGACAGTTCCCTGGTCCGGAACTCGGAACTTGTCCTGATGACTCATGCCGGCCCGGAAATCGGTGTCGCATCAACCAAGGCGTTCACTACTCATCTGGTCGCCCTGCGCCTTCTCGTGATTGCTCTCGGTCGCAGATTCAGAATGACGGAAACCGATGAGGCGCGGCTGGTCCGGGAATTGCGGGAACTGCCCAAGCAGATCAGGGCCGCACTGGAGATCGAATCACAGATCAGGAATATCGCCCGGCAATTCGTGGACAAGCATCATGCGCTGTTCCTGGGCAGGGGAATCCATTATCCCATTGCGCTGGAAGGGGCACTGAAACTCAAGGAAATCTCGTACATTCATGCCGAAGCATACCCCGCAGGCGAACTCAAGCATGGTCCGCTTGCGCTGGTGGATAACGAGATGCCTGTAGTTTCCGTCGCACCAAACGACCGGTTGCTTAACAAGCTTAAAGGAAATATCGAGGAGGTGCGGGCACGCGGCGGCAAACTGATCGTTTTCGCGGACTCCAGAACACGGCTTCGCAGTCAGGAAAACCTGCAGGTGATCCATGTTGCACCGGTAGACAGCTCGATTGCCCCGATCATCTTCACCATACCCCTCCAGATGCTCGCGTATCATGTTGGCCTGATCAAGGGCACGGATGTTGACAGGCCGAGGAATCTGGCGAAATCCGTCACCGTGGAATAAGACACAACTCCCAACTGCCGCAGGACGGCAGTCATTTCGGAGTTCGACAACCTGGAATCAGGAACAGGAAGAGCCTGACAGCGCAACTGCATCATCGGGGAACGATGTTTCGCAGTTGCCCGATCAGGGACCGCTTTCCCGGTCAGTCAGGGCCAACCCGCAAGCCCGGGTTCTGATCCCTGGAATAGCCGTCGCCCGGTTATCTGGTATTGTCAGTGGCGAATATGATCTGGTACAGTTCCTGGTGCCGGGCGGCGTCCATGGCCTTGATTACAGCTTCGTGCGGAGTCTGTCGGTCAGCACGAATCAGCACTACCGGATCCGACATGCCTGTCGCAGCCAGCCTGATGGATCTTTGCAGCGTCCTGTGACTGGCATTGATCAACTCCCTCGGTTCCTGATCCTCGGCCCCCTTTATCGCGAAGACTCCGGATTTCGTGATCTGAATCACCAGAAACCGTTCATCGGAATCCGGTTTGTCAGCCGAGACTGTCTCCGGAAGCTGCAACCGGATTTCGGCCTCCTTTGAAAACGTGGTAGTGACCATGAAGAAGATCAGCAACAGGAATACCACGTCAATCAGCGGAGTCAGATTGATCTCCAGATCCATACTGTCCTTTCGGGAACGGAAATTCATCAATCAGGACTGGAATTTCTGTATTATCTTCATGAATTTGAGTGCCTGCTGCTCCATGTCTACAGTCAACTCGTTTATCCGGCCGCGAAAGTACCGATGAAACATCAGGCTCGGAATGCCGACCGACAAACCCGCAGCAGTGGTAACCAGTGCTTCTGAAATACCTTCTGCAAGCGCCTGCGGATCGCCGACCCCGAATGTCGTGATGGCGGAAAAAACCTTGATCATGCCGATCACCGTACCCAGCAGACCAAGCAATGGCGTAATTACAGCAATGGTGCCCAGGGTCTGAAGATACTTTTCCAGATCATGTACGACATGGCGCCCCGCTTCCTCAACTGCCTCCTTGACAACAACCCTGTGCTGGTTCGGATTCTTGAGACCTGCAACAAGAATGCGTCCAAGCGGAGATTCCTCTTCTATTTCATTGATAACCTTGAGATTCAGGCTGCCTTCCTGAAGAAGTCCTGCCACTCTCCCCGTCAATTCGGCAGGAGACACTATCCGGGTTCGCAACGATACCGAACGCTCAATGATGATCGCCAGAGCAACGACCGAACACAGCAGGATCGGCCATATGACAAAGCCCCCCGCCTTGAGCAATTCAAACATATTCCTGAGCCCGGGATAACCGACCACAGTCTACACAAACGAACTGTCAATATCCACCTGACGGTTGTGTCAAGCACCGGACAGTCAAGACAGGCATTGCAACACATGGATGGGCAGCTCACTCCGAATCAATCACCTTCATCCATGTGTTGGGTTATACTTGAACCGTGTCCACCTCTCACGACTGCATGAACCGTTGATCATGCGGATCAGCCGTTGAACAGCCTTACCGTGTCACAACAGATCACGATATGAAGCCTTCTGCATCATGAGCCGCTATCAGGATATCTACTCCCTTGTCAGACGCATACCGGAAGGATGTGTCACCAGTTACGGGCACATCGCCAGAATCGTCAACTGCGGCGCCCGGGAAGTGGGATACGCCATGGCTGCCACACCATCCGGTCAAGGCATACCCTGGCATAGAGTGGTCAACAGCAAGGGAGAAATCAGTTTGCGCAAGGACGGGAAACGTGATGCCAGACAAAGGCAGTTGCTGACAAGCGAAGGAGTCGTTTTCGACGAAAGGGGTAGAATCAGTCTTGATCGATTCGGGTGGCATGAAGCCAGTGTATCCGATTGGCCCGGCCATGCTGCTGATGAACAGTCCTGACCGACCAGTCAGAACCACGCACAGGGCAATCCGATTTGGCGCATGTGCCGGAATACTGCTTGCACAGGCTTTCCACCTGGCCGCACATGCAGAGGACTCGATCCGCCTGATAGCCGCAGGCACACACCGGGCAATCGTCGAAGTCGATAATGAACGTCATGTGCTGACCTTTCTCGAACCTGATCAGAATGGCATATCCCTGGTTTCATCAAGCACAGGAGAAGTGGTCATTCGGGTCGATGGCGAACTCGTCAGGCTTGACATGTTTTCCGGCCCGGAACACGTATTCCTGGAGACCGACTCAGCGGCTGGACGCGCCGATGATTCCGCTGTCCTCTGGATGTCGGGCGACGGTTTCCTTTATGCAGACGGCAGTATCAACGGTAAACTGACGAGATTCAAGGTAGACACGGGGGCCACGAATGTGGTGCTCAGCGGAAATGAGGCTGACAGGCTCGGCATCAACTGGTCAAGAGGCAGGAAAGGATACGGCTCGACGGCAGGCGGCATTGTCCCCACAAGATCGTTTGTCGCGGATGAAATCACGATACAGGGTATTACCCTGCGCCACGTTCCGGCAAGCGTAATCCCGGGTTCGTTCCCGGTCACGCCTTTGCTGGGAGGCACATTCCTGAACAGGCTCAACATGAAGCGCACCGGTCTGCGCATGGACTTGTCCCTGCCATGAATCCTGCTATCGCCATAAGCAGCGGGGAGCCCGCAGGTATCGGGCCGGATATATGCCTTGCGCTCGCCGCAAGGCATGTCCAGGCGAGACTTGCAGTAATCGGCGATGTCGGAATCCTCGATTCAAGAATCCGGCTCACGAACAATCGTGTCGGAATCAGGGTTCTGCAGCCTGATGATGTCATACCCGATCATCGGCCTGGAACCCTCTGTGTTTTCCCGATGACCGCAGCAAAACCGGTGCGACCCGGCAAACCGGAGAAGCGTAACGCCCGGTATGTCCTGGATTGTATCGATACGGCCGTATCCCTGTGCCTGTCCGGAAAATGCGATGCACTGGTAACCGCCCCGGTACAGAAAAGCGTCATGAACGATGCAGGCATTCCATTCTCCGGGCACACGGAGTGGATCGCCGGGAAAACCCGTGCCGATCACCCCGTGATGATGCTGTCCAACCGGGCGTTGCGCATCTGCCTGGCCACGACCCATCTGCCATTATCCGAAGTCCCGGGGCGAATCACCCGGCCGTTGCTGGAAACCACTCTCGGCATCATGTCGTGCGACCTCGAGAAACTGTACGGATTGAACAGTCCCCGCATTGTGGTCTGCGGGCTCAATCCACACGCTGGCGAAGGCGGGCATCTCGGTACGGAAGAGCGGGATATCATTGAACCGGCAATTACCGAGATGCGTAGCCGGGGCATGAATGTCCATGGACCCGTGCCGGCCGACACGGCGTTCACGCCGGAGAATCTGGAAGGAACCGATGCATTCCTTGCCATGTATCATGACCAGGGGCTTCCGGTCATCAAGCACAGCGGTTTCGGGCAAGCGGTAAACATCACGCTCGGTCTGCCGATAATACGTACTTCGGTAGATCATGGAACCGCTCTGGACCTGGCCGGCTCGGACAGCGCCAGCGCGTCGAGCCTGCATGCCGCAATCGAATTCGCTGCCGAATTCGCAAACCGCAAGATACACGGAACACAGGCGTGATTGTGGCCCGCAAGCGATTCGGACAGCATTTCCTGACCGATCCGGAGATCCTGCAGAAGATCGTGTCGGAATTCTCCCCTGACGCAGAAGATCGCGTAGTCGAGATTGGCCCCGGCACGGGAAACCTGACTTCTGTACTGCTGGAACAGCTGAACCATCTGGTTGCCATCGAGCTGGATCGCGACATGGTGGATCTGCTGGCCCGCAAGTTCCCAGGGAAGCCCCTGAGCGTGATCCAGCAGGACATCCTGAAGACCGACCTGTCAAGTCTTGACGTGCCCGGAACGGGCAACAGGCTCAGGATCATCGGGAATCTTCCCTATAACATCTCCACTCCCCTGATCTTTCACATGATTGACAACGCGAACCTGATCCGGGACATGCATTTCATGGTGCAAAAGGAGGTTGCCCAGCGATTGAGCGCCGAGGTGGGCAATCGCAATTACGGAAGATTGTCGGTCATGACTGCACTGAAACTGAGCTGCCGGACAGTACTGGAGGTTCCTCCCCATGCCTTCATTCCTTCTCCGGCTGTTGATTCGACAGTTGTACGACTATGTCCCAGGGAAGACCGCATGGCGGTCCACGATGAAAACCGTCTGGCAAACCTGGTCAGGCAGGCGTTTTCACACAGAAGGAAAACCCTGCGCAATGCGCTTGGCGCAATGATCACGGCCAGTCAGTTCGAATCCGCATGCGTAGATTCCTCGGCAAGAGCGGAGAATCTGGACGTGCAGGACTTCATCCGACTGGCGAACGCCTGAAAATGGTCCAGGGGGAGGAAATCATGGATGTTCCACTCCGCCCACCAGTCTGCAAGTTCGTTCAGATTCCTGTATCGGACGGAAAACCCCTTTTCGCCAAGTTGACAGAATGCCCGATTGAGCCGGCGCAGCAACTGGACCTGTTCGCCGACCGCACCAGTTGTTCACTGTGGCGGTCGAACCGGTCCCGCATGCTGACTGGCGGACTGGCCCATGTGCTGCCGGAGCAGATCCGCCGCCACGGGCTGTACGGTACGGCCCGGGCGCATGTCGGCACACTGCGCCTGAAGCTGCTGCGCATCGGTGCGGTGATCGTGCACAATACCCGGCGGGTGGTGTGCATGCTGTCCGGGAGCTGTCCGTACCAGAACCTGTTCCGCCTCGCGGTACAGCGCCTGGCGCCCTGATGGCGACTACCCTTGCGCCCGGATACCCGATCACGCAACAGCGTGAGGACTGCTCCTGCCCGGACCTCCGGCAACCGACGCCATGGGCGGCCTGGAAGCCTGTTGCCGGCCCTCTGAAGCGGCTTTCACCGCAGGAAATGCCGGGAAAGATCGCTGCCTGTCGCCGATACCGACCTCACCGTCTCCTGATATCGTCAATCTCACCTGCTTCTCGGTGCTCGTGCAATGTTCGGGATAATGCTCCACCTCCCGCTTACGTGAGCGACGAACGGAAATGATCCGTATCCGGTTTTCCCGGTATGTGCAGACCGCCGTCCAGTGTTTCGATCCGATCATTCCCACGGCGAGAAAACGCGGCTCGTCATGGTGGGTATGGCTACTGAAACGCGACGATGATCATTGACCGAATACCGAAACTCGGCCAATCCTGCCATGATCCGGATCAGTCGGAATCGCCGGGGGTACCCGAGTGGCTCGATGGCATTCCCGGGAAGATGCGAGACGCCCTGCAGCCTGACCATCCCCACACCCCTTTTTGCCGGGATGAACTCCTGCCACTTTCAACAAGGATGAACTGCAGGCCCCGACCCAACGGCGCCCTCCATGAGACATTTCCGATGCCGGTTTTCCGGCGTTCGGCAGTGCTGGAAAAGTGTACGCAGGACGGTTCTCTTGCGGATACTTGATGGTGATGTGGTCGTGATTCAATTCGGTTCAACCAACAATGCATGGGCTCGGGGTACTGAGCTATCCTATTCGCGAACCCGGGATATCAAATCTATTTTCCTTGCGACGTGATCAAGAGATATCTCCCACCGATGAAGCCCAGTAAAGAAATCCTTTGTTCGTTGCAGAGATGCAGCATATTCATCCTGCTCACCCTCTGCCTCAACTTTTAATTTCTGATTCCGGTTACGTGCACGATCTCTATCAGGGTCCGAAAGTAACAGATATGCATGCATGGCAATAACACTGATATCTGATTTCTGTATTTTACCTCCAGGCAGAGAGAACAGGTGATCCATTACATCATCAGGAGACTTCTCGCCGGCAATGAAACGGTGATATATCTCGGGTTTATCAGAGCGCAGCACGATCAGTAGCGCTACCAAAACAGGGTCCAGATAGCGATCTTCAGGTGTCAGATCCAGAACGATGCGTAGCCGTGTGATGCATCTCTCTCGAGCACGTAGAGACAATTCAAAGGCGTTGGCGAGCAAATCGAAAGTATTGACAAAGTGGTTTTTATCGCCTTGAAATGCAGCATGAGAATCTGCTCGGCTTCGAAAGACAGAATCGAGAGCAAAGCGTGTAATGAGGCTGTTCGTATAATCCTTTGTATCCGGGACCGGGATGCCATACTCCAGATCGAAAAAACGACGGAGATACTCTGTTGCATTGATCTCTGACCCGTAGACCGCCCTGGTGCTGGCCTCAATCTGTTTCTTGTCAATTGACAGCACGAAGACAATGTTCTCAATATCGAACAGGTGCTTTATACGTTCGAGGAGATGGATGGCAAAGATCGGACGGCAACGATCAAGCTCATCGATGAAAAAGACGAGGCTGGATTTCTTCTCAGTCTTCAGAAGTAGTCCGATTGCCCTTGTCAATTCTTCCCGAAACCTGTCCAGCAACTCCTTTTCCTGGTTGAATAGTCCAACCATATCCGGATCGGGTTTGGGAATTGAGTTTGAAGCGATTGCCTTGATTACTTCATCAACATCCAGCATCCCGGAAGTCAGCCCCTTGACTGTGGCTGCAAGACTCATTTGGGCAAGGGCCGTTGTTATTGCCTTTACCTTTCGTAACCTGGCATTATCCGCGTTGTCGTGGTTCGGGTCCATGTGATCAATGGACGATACCAGCGCTATCAGTGGGTCGGTTGCGTAGTCGACCTTCCAGGCATTGAAATATATGCACCGATGCCCGCTATCTTCCAGATTTCTGATCAGCATACGGACCAGGGTGGTTTTCCCTGTACCAGAAGATGAATCCAGCGCCATTACGAAAGGACCGCTCAGACGATTGATCAGACCAGAAAGAGATTCGATCAGTGGTTTCCTGTTCAACTGGTCGTGTTGAAATGGATTTTCAGCAGGCACATCAATACCGTCGATTCGATAAGTCATTCGTAGCCATGCCCTCTGATTGTGGTTTTCCCTTGATTCTGCAACCGGAACCTGCGAGTCCTTACGCTCGCTACCCCGGACAGATGGCCCACGCCAGGCAGTCTGTCCCGGTTTTCCAGTCTGATGTACAGGTGGAACTGCCTCAAGCCTGCGACGGTTCCACCGGCAGCGCCCGGAGCCAGCCGCCGAAGGACGGGATCGGAACCCGGTAGTGGTCGGGGAGACCTTGCGTCGGCGCCAGCAGACCGGCGTGCAGGGCATTGGTGAGGAATTCGCTGAAATCACCTGAAGGGTTCTCCGATGCGGATCGCACGAGACCCCGGAGCGTCGCCCGGGACAGGATGCCGTCCGGATTGGACCCGGCCGCCAGCGCGATCCGCCTGTAGATTCCGGAATCCTCCGTGCCGGCCGCAAGGCGCCCGGCATAGTATTCCTGCTTGTATTCCTCTGCGGCGACCATGGCCTCATCCAGATGTCCCGAATCAATCCGCCCGCCGTTGGCACGGATGATCTCGCACGCCGCCACCGCAACGCTGTTGATGTGCTGCGGCCAGCCCTGG
>JAJDVC010000157.1 GCA_022826305.1 Gammaproteobacteria bacterium
AATCTTCTACAAGAAGGCGTTGGAGACCGGGGGCGGTAGCGATACCGAGCTCGTATTGTATTTCCTGACAGCGGCCTTCGTGCCGAAGGTGTTGCAGAAATTCGCCGAAGGAGCGAGCGCGAGTGACGAATCGGTCGAGGCAGCAGACAACAGGAAGGGATGGTTTTCGGACAAGAATGGAAATCCGTCGTCCGTGCGATTGATGTCGTTGGGAGCACTGCTTGTTGCGATGGCCCTAGCGGCCATCGAAGTTCACGGCTGGGGATCGGGTGAGGGAAAGAATGAACTTGTCCTGTACTTCCTTGTGGCCGCGTTCGTACCGAAGGCTATACAGAAATTCCCTGAGGGTGGTCGCCGGTGAAGGTTCCGGCTGCAAGAGGCGACGCATCCGGGCAGCGCCGACGCGCCAGGCATGAGGAGAGCATGACAACCGCATGAATGTCTCGGAGAGGCAGGAAACGAACAGTACGAAGAGAGGGTTGGCTGGTCGTCAGTTGCAGGTTTGAGTGGTGATGTGCAAGGTGTTGAGTTGACTGGGGTGTTGTCCTGCTATGTCGAATTCCTGATCGCTGTTGCGTAGGCAGCGAGGTCCGATGCGCTCATCTGCAACTGTCGCGCTTTCTCTTGCCAACCGTCCAATGCGGTTGCGACTTCGTCGATGATGGCATCGGCATGGACGAGGTCCAGCGCAAAATACGGTGTAGCGGCGCGGGCCAGGTCCAGATCGGCATCCGGCCCTTCTTCCGATATCCAGGTCGTCAGTTCGCGCGCCTTTTCGGTCAGTGGCACCGGGTTCAGGTCATAGGCCGGTGAAAGGCGCCACTTGTCGTCGTGATCGTGGAGGAAGCCATGGTTGCGGAGATGATCGTCGAGATTGCCGATCATCACATTGAAGACGACCCGCCTCCACAGTTGATGCAGGTCTTCGATGGGCGCGCTCGAATACATCCTGATGACTTCTGCGATATCCGTGTAGGTCGCTTCGTCGCCGTCGCTGAACCCGAGCAGGGTCATGGCGGAAATGAACGGGATCCTCCGATCCTGATCACGGTCAAATCGCGTTATCAGGGACACCGGTCGACCGGCCACATCCAGCAGCGTTGCCCGAGCAACATCGATGCCTGCGGCGGCGGCGAGTGTCATCGCGAGGACTTCGCCATGCGGGATGCTGCGATCGTCATCGTTCTTCGGAAACTTGGCGATCGCCAGATGACCGTCATTATCGATGACGGCGGACTTGGGGCGGGCTCCACCGAGTGGCGAACCCTCATTCAGCAGGAGCTTC
The DNA here is from genome assembly GCA_022826305.1 of Gammaproteobacteria bacterium. GTDB lineage: Bacteria > Pseudomonadota > Gammaproteobacteria > Arenicellales > Poriferihabitantaceae > Poriferihabitans. The sequence goes on from JAJDVC010000157.1 coordinate 1,286, forward strand.
AGGTCTTCGGCGGTTTCGGTGTTGGACAGTACCGCATCGGCAGCGTTGAGGAGTGCCGGTAGCTGGATCAGGGGAGGCACGCGGTAGCGGCCGATGTTGTGGCTGAAGGTCTCTTCGCCTTTCCGGCGGTACCGGAGCGCGCCGATTCTGGTCTGATCGTTGATGGCGAGGAGATAGTCGATCTCGGACAGGGTGCGCTGCTCGCCGGCCTTGAGAAAGGCGCGCCGAATCAGCTGTTGACCCCAGCGGTCCGGGGCGGTGTCGCGCAACGCGCCAGGCAATGCGGACTTGCTGGAGGAGGTGTATATCTGCCGGCGTTCCAGCGGCAGGTTCGCTGGATCAAGGGCGAAAGCGTCGGTGCGGTCGTGCCACGTGTCGACGTACTCGAAGGCCGAGCTTTGACCGTGTCGTCTGGCGATGTGGCGGCACAGGCCGACGAGAGGAGTCTGACCATTGTGGTCGACAAAAACCTCGATGGTATCGGTCATGCCGGTGTCCGGGAGCGGCGCTGCGGTTGCACCTTCCTGGGCAGTCGATCCTCATCGATGTCCAGTCCGAGGGAATCGTCGCGTCGGTCGGCTGCCTGGGCGAGACGGTCGGCGAGCCCCAGGATGGCCAATACGGTTGCATAGATGCCGATCGAGACCGACGGGTCGCCGCGTTCCACCTTGTAGAGAGTGCCGCGGCTGATGAATGCGCGCTCAGCCATCGAGACCGTCGAGATGCGACGTTTCTTGCGGGCGACCACGATGTCTGCACCGAGCTTGGCAAGGGCCTGTTTCGCTGCTCTGGGAAGTGCATGTGTGGCTAGTGTTTTCATATTCTGTCTTGTATAAAGATCAATATAACAATTAATTGTTCATTATATAATACATGTTGGAGAGCAGTCAACAGACCTTGAGGCTTGACCGATGCTGAGTAAGGAGGGTCGCCTCGCAGGTGGTGCTCATGTCTTCGGATGACCTGGGCGGATGGCGGCACGGGTTGGGTTCAGGACGCGCCAGCCTGTGCATGACTGGTTGAAGGAGGGCCGGATCGTGGGCTGGTGGAGCGCGATGTGCGACCATTTCTTCCCGGAGGGGCGGCTCGACGCACGGAGCCGACCGTTCGAAGGTATCGACCGGGTGATGGGGCTATTCGATGGCATCCAGGGCAGGGCATCGGCAGTGCTGGCGGGAGTTCATGCATCCACCCGGCTTTCCGGAAGAACGTCTGCTGGTCTTCAATCCACGCTTGTACGATCGCGACCGGACCAATCGACGCAAGGTTGAGAAGCACTTCGATATCGTCGTCTACGGCGACGGTCTTGTGTGATCCCGCAACGAGGAGCACCTGTGCCGCACGTACAGCACCAGGGCCGGGGGGGCTGCCCGTGCACAGCCTGATGGCCCTGCTGGAAAAATCTGGTCACGCGATCCCTCAACGTCGTGCAATTCCCGACAACTCCGGGCATCTGTTCACCATCGCTGCCCAGTCTGCTCTGCTGGGGCAGGCCTTTGGACCTCTCGACGTGAGTCCTGTCAGAATGTTCCCGGTACGCATCCAGGCCGAATGGCTGCAAATCCTCGATTATCCTGTCGGACCCTTCGCTGTGCACAGGTTCGGTACGGTGGCCGGAACCTGTTACAGGTGCGCCTTGACGAGGGCTTTCAGGTCGATGCCGGGATCTGCCACCTGTTCCGGTGCCGGGCTTATCCCCATTTCGATCAGCCGCCTGCCGAAGGCGTAGGACTTCACATCGTTCATGGCGTCGACGGCGAGCAGTGTTCCACCTGCGTAGTACCAGACGGATTGGCTGTATTCCTTTTGCCCGGGCCGGATGCAGACCCTGTCGTGTCCCTGGTTGAGCCCGGCAATCTGAAGCGTGCAGTCGTACTGTTCCGACCAGAACCAGGGCAGGGCGGAGTACTCGGTATTTTCTCCCGCCATCACCCTGGCGACCAGGTCTCCCTGGTCCGAGGCGTTCTGTACCGATTCGAGCCTGATGCGTCTGCCGTTTCGGATAAAGCTGGTGCAATCTCCTGCCGCAAGGACAGCCGGATCGGAGGTGCGGCAGCTGGCGTCGACGCAGACACCGTTTTCGCAGGCAATACCGGCCTGTTCCGCCAGGGCGGTGCTGGGATCGTTGCCGATACCGACCAGAACGAGCCCGGTTTCGATCCGTTCGCCGGTCTCGAGCTCTGCCGCACACACCCGGTTGTCCGATCCGACCAGCCGGGCAAGGCGCGTGGCTTCGCGGATCTGCACACCATGGCGGGTATGCAGGTCGCGGAAGAAATCCGAGGTGACCGGGGAGGCAACGCGCTGCAGGATCCGCTCGGCGACTTCCAGGATGACGACCTCCATGCCGAGCATGCGTGCCGCGGCAGCCACCTCCAGTCCGATATAGCCGCCGCCGATGATCAGGATCCGCTCCTGCTGGCGCAGGATCGGTGACAGGGCATCGGCGTCCGCAAGCGTTCTGAGCGTATGGACACCCTCCAGGGTTCCGCCGAGAGAGTCCGGGAGCCTTTTTGCCGTGGAGCCGGTGCAAAGCACGAGGGTTCCGTAGGGAACCGTTTCGCCACCGGACAGCACCACCTGCTTCCTTTCAGGGACAATGCTTTCGACACGGGAACCGAACATGGTGGTAATTCCGCTTTCCTCAAACCAGGATGGCTGACGGATGTTGAGCCGTTCCCTGTCCAGCTTCCCGAGCAGATAGGCTTTGGACAGGGGCGGGCGCTGGTAGGGCGCAACGGGCTCTTCGCCGATCAGCACCATCGGGTGCCCGGCGCCTGTGGCAATATGGCGGGAGGCAAGGGATGCGGCGGCCTGTCCCGCCCCGACGACCACGATCCGGTCAGACATGAATGGCCCTAGTCTGGCACCGGAACATGCAGCACCAGGCCGTCCAGTTCCGGTGTTACCTTGATCTGGCAGCTCAGCCGGCTGGTCCTGGCGCGCTCGACATCCGTCATGTCGAGCATCGTGTCTTCGCTGTCGTCGATCCGGTCCAGCAGGGGAAACCATTTTTCATCGACAAACACGTGACAGGTCGCGCAGGACAGGCAACCGCCGCATTCGCCCCAGATATGCGGAATGTCGTGGTCGGTCGCGGCCTCCATCAGCGTAAGGCCTTCGCGCACGTCCAGCGTCACGTCGTCTTCGTTTTCAATCTTCCAGGTTATTCTTGCCATGATCGGTTACAGGTAATACAGGTAATAGTTTCGAAGCTCCGGCCCGGACAACCCCGCAGTGACCTCGATCTCGTGCCGCTTGACGGTCTCCAGATTTCCCACCAGTTCCTCTCCCACGGCGGCAACGAGCGCCGTGTCGCCTGCCAGTTCATTCAGCGCACCACCCAGGTCTTCCGGAACCCCGTCCTCGGCATCGTGATTATCAAGGCAGTCGGCGGTTTCGGCCGGCTGGAGCGGATAGTCATTCCGGTATCCCAGCAATGCCGCCTGAAGTATACTGGCAACTGCGGTGTAGGTGTTAGCAGCACCATCCGCCATGCGGTGTTCGATGCGCGCATGGTCCCCGGTTTCGCTGCTGACGCGTACGGTAACCCCCCGGTGATCCACACCCCAGTTGCGCCAGTAGCCGGACAGGCTGGCAGGCTGCAGACGCGCATAGGAGTTGACCGTGGGCGCGAGCAGGCCGGACAGGCCGCGGTGATGCCGGATCAGGCCGGCAACGCAGCTACGCCCGAGCGCCGAGAGATTGTGCCCGGAATCCGGATCGCCGATGGCGTTATCCCCGTTTTCGTTCCAGAGACTGAAATTGACGTGCACGCCCGACCCGGACAGGTCGGCAATGGGTTTCGGCATGAAGGTCAGCAGGATGCCGTGCCTGAAGGCGATTTCCCGGGCCATCAGCCGGAACAGGAACACCGTGTCGGCGGCCTCCACGGCCTCGTCGTAGCACAGGGTGAATTCGAACTGCGGCGAATCGAACTCCGTCGTGATCATTTCCAGGGGAAAACCGCATGCTTCGGCCTGGGTCCATATGGCGTCCGTGAAACCGACCGGGTCCGAGAAGGGACCCGTACTGTAAACGAATGCTCCGGGCGTATCGTAGGGAACCCATTGCTGGTCCTGCCGGATGCAGGCATAGGCCTCAAGCTCGATGCCGACTTTCGGAACATATCCCGCATCCCGCCATTCGGCCACCGTGCGCCTGAGCAGGTGACGGCCCGCTACCGGCAGCGGGTTGCCGGCACTGTCGAACTGGTCGGCTATCACGACCCGATGTCCGTCCCATCCGGGCCGGATATCCTGTCCGCTGAAGCGGGCCACCATGTCAGGCAGCCCCTCAAGCAGTTTGGAACAGGGTGCCGGAAGCAGTTCCTTGTCGTAGGCCAGGGCGTAGATACCCTGGCAGAAACGGCTTTCTCCGTCGCCATCATGGGCGGCGGGGAGATATTTTCCGCGCGCCAGGTTGAGATGGTCACAAAACAGCACTCTCAGTCTTGTCTGGTTCATGGGCGTGCTCACTTCAGGTTGTGGGTTGTCTGCACATCATTTCATCGTTATCCGGACAGGCAGTTTCTTGATGCCGCCGACGAAGTTGGAACGCAGGTATTCCGGCTCCCCGGACAAGGCTATCCGCCTGGCCCGCTTCGCCAGTTCCTGCAGCAGGACCCGCACTTCCAGCCTGGCAAGCCACATGCCGAGACAGACATGTGGCCCGCCCTGGCCGAATGCGAGATGGCGATTCGGCGAGCGCAGGAGATCGACAGCAAACGGGTTGTCAAACCGGGTTTCATCCCGGTTTCCCGACACGAACCAGTACACTACCTTGTCCCCCTCCCGGACTTTCCTGCCATGCAGCGTAAAGTCCCGCGTGGCCGTTCGGCGAAAATGCATGGTCGGCGATGCCCACCTGATGAATTCGTCGGTGGCCGTTTTCCAGGCATTCTCGTCCGCCTGCTGCAATTGTACGAGCAATTCCGGCTTCTTCGCCAGTGCATGGATGGATGCGGAGATCGTATAGCGCGTGGTATCGTTGCCGGCGGCCACCAGCAGGCAGAAGAAGTTGCGAAACTCGATGTCACTGATTGTCCCGCCACCGCTGTCCGGCTGCAGGATCAGGCCGAGCACGCCCTGCCCGTCTTCCGGGCGCTGGAATTTCCGTCTCAGTTTCTTCGCATATTCGAACAGGTCGTAACCGGCCGGGGAGCGGAAGGGCATGAGCCTGAAGGCGGTGGTGTCGTGCTTGTCGAGCAGGTAGTCGGTGTACTCGGGATCGGTGTTGGCGATGAGCTGGTCTCCCTTGGTCACCAGCCAGTCGAGGTCCTTGTCCGGCAGGCCCAGAATCTGTCCGAGCATGCGCATGGGCAACTGGCGGCTGATCAGGCGCGAGGCATCGAATTCCCCTTTCGCCAGGGCCCGGTCGAGAATGGTGTTGCACAAGGTGCGGATCGTCTGTTCGAAGCGTTCGATAACGGGCCTGGAAAAGGCCTTGCCGACCCGCATTCTGGTAATCGTGTGCTCCGGCGGATCGATTTCCTGGAAAGTCCGGCGCGCCAGATACTCTTCGTGGCTCTGGTCCTCGATCCGGATTCCGTGCGCAGAGCTCAGCAACGCCGTATTGCGGTTGTGGGCGACGATGTCGTCATAACGCGTCATGGACCAGAATCCCCTGTACTGCCCGCCGTCGCACCACGCCATGGGATCTTCGCGCCGCATCCGCGAAAAGGTATTGTGCGGCACGCCGTTGGTGAACGAATCGTGGTCCGAAAGATCGGCGTGACCGTCGTCGGTGGGGTGCCAGATAGTCATTGCGACCGATCAGCCGCCTTTCCCCGGATCAGTTTCCATAGCGCCTCCACGTGTTCGTGCGTGGTGGTTTCGACGCCGACAGATACCCGCGCCATCCATCTTCCGTCAAGGATCGAGGGACTCATGAAGGCATCTCCGCCGTGGTTGATGTCATGTACCCATCCCAGGGTGTGGTCGTCGAGTGCGCTGCCCTCAAGTCCCGGCGGCTCGTGGCGGATACAGACGGTCTGCAGCTTCACCGGTGCCAGCACTTTCCAGTGAGGAGTGCTTTCCACTTCCCGGGCAAGCCACCTGGCGCTCTCCATGTTCTGTCTGAGGCGTGCCCGTATGTTTTCGATTCCGTCGATCTGGAGGAGGTACCAGAGCTTCAGTGCCCGGAATCTCCTGCCGAGCGGAATGCCCCAGTCGCGGAACTGCCTGACCTCGGCGTCCACTTCCGAGCGGAGGTAGCTCGGGTTGGTCGACATGGCCTGGACAAGGTCAGCCGGGTTGCGCACGTAGAACAGCGAGGTGTCGAGGACCGCCCCAAGCCACTTGTGCGGGTTCCAGCATAGCGAATCGGCCATCTCCACGCCGTCCCACAGATGCCGGCATTCGGGAAGCATCATGGCGTTTCCCGCCATGGCGGCATCGACATGCAGCC
>JAJDVC010000119.1 GCA_022826305.1 Gammaproteobacteria bacterium
GGACATGCTGGAAGACGGGCGCCTGGACATGGGCCATGCCAGGGCGCTGCTGCCGCTTCCCGAGAACGATCAGCCCGCCATCGCGGCACGGATTGCGCAAAAGGGGCTCTCGGTCAGGCAGACGGAGGCCCTGGCAAGAAAACTGTCCAGGGGCGGCAGCAGTCCGAACCGTGACAAGAATCCCCCGTCCCAGGACATACTCGGGCTTCAGGACGATCTTTCCGCCCGGATCGGCGCCAAGGTGGATATCCGCCATGGCAGACGCAAGGGCCGTCTGATCATCCACTACCATTCGCTGGACGAGCTGGACGGCATCCTGGGGCGTATCAAGTAGTCCGGGACCATCCGGCATGCCGGGCAATTCTGCAGAACTCCGTCCTGCTGAAGTGGGGATGCAGCGGACAGCGGGCAATCCCCTTCAGGCATGTATCGTACGAATCGGGAACGCATCCAGGCCCAGCCGGGGCTGGCCGACTCCGAAATCCACAGGCAACCGGCATTCAACCGCATCAGCAGATGCATCAGATTTGCCGCAAGCTTGCTGACCAGGGGTTTGTACGCTGGTGCACTGGGGACAGGGGGGAAACCTGTGAACCTGCTGGCGGAAGAGGTCGGACGATCATGGTTCCGTACGTGGAAATGCCGGGCTGTGGAACCAGCCTGAACATTGCATGCGTGCCTTCAACACGGAGCTCCCTGCTTGTTGACCGACTCTGGTACTGCCATTATAATCAACCGCCGCTTTGGGGTTCGGGCAGTGAGAGAATCTGGAGAATGCGTACAGCATGGAGGGAGGCTGGAACAGAAAGTAAGGCAGGTTCTGGTTTGCCAGGCGGTTGCTGCAGGTTGCCTGCTGGCGGGGGTGGTTGCCCATAATGCGTGGACCGTCGCTGAAAGCCCGGAAATAAGGCTGGTATCGACATTGTCCGGATCGGTGCTTGCCCTGTGCGGTACGTTGCTGAATGCACGCAGTGTACGAAAGTCCAGCGGGGTAGCGGCCCGTGGCAACGTAGCCACGCTGATACCGATTTTTTCGGGATTGCTGAGCAAACTGGTTATTGTCGGCGGCGGGATCGCCTTCGGGCTGGTTTATCTGGATCTTGATCCGGTTCTGCTCGTGGCGAGTTACCTCCTGATACAGTTCATGAGTGCCTGGGTGTTTTTCAGGCCGGGCCGGGCCGGGCCCATGGACTGACGGGCAACGGGACGAAGCGCAGGGTTTTGATATTGGGTTTGTTTAAAGATGGCATCATCGTCGGAATCGATCACCTCAAGTGAGTTCATTCGTCATCACTTGACCAACCTGACCTTCGGGCAACACCCTGACGGTTCATGGAGCATGGCCCATGATGCGGCGGAGGCGGCGCAAATGGGGATCATGGCCGTCCATGTCGACAGTCTCTTCTGGTCCTTCGTGCTGGGTGCGGGCTTTCTGTGGCTGTTCCGTTCGGTTGCGATCAGGGTTACCTCAGGAGAACCGGGCATGCTGCAGAATTTCTGCGAGTGGATCGTGGAGTTCGTGGATGAGAATGTCCGGGGCTCCTTCAGCGGCCGCAACGACATGGTTGCGCCGATGGCGCTGACGCTGTTCTGCTGGATATTCCTGATGAATCTGATGGACCTCGTTCCTGTCGAGGTGATACCCAGGTTGCTTGCACTGTTCGGCGTCCACTTTCAGAAGGTGGTGCCGACCACGGATCCGAACATCACGTTCGGTCTTGCGCTCAGCGTGTTTGTCCTGATGATCTACTTCAGCATCCGGGTAAAGGGCCCCGCAGGCTTTGCCGCGGAACTCACCATGCACCCGTTCGAGGCCAGGAGTCCCGCGCTCAAGGTGCTGTTTATTCCCATAAACTTCTTCCTTGAGTTCGTCAGCCTGATCTCGAAGCCGATTTCCCATTCCCTGCGACTGTTCGGCAACATGTATGCGGGAGAGATGATATTTATCCTGATTTCGCTGATGTTCGGCACGGGGGTCGTGCTGACCCTGTTCGGCGGGGTGTTGCAGTTCGTGTGGGCGGTATTCCACATCCTTGTCATAACGCTGCAGGCATTCATCTTCATGGTGCTGACCATCGTGTACATGGACATGGCCCACCAGCATCACTAGACTTTTTCAACTTCCAACTTTTACTTTCGGAGATCAAGATGGAACAAGCACTTTTGTATATCGCAGGCGGGATCATGATGGGTCTGGGCGCCCTGGGGGCCGCGGTCGGCATCGGCATCCTCGGCGGTCGCTATCTGGAAGGCGCAGCCCGCCAGCCGGAATTGATTCCCATGCTTCGCACTCAGTTCTTCATCGTCATGGGGCTGGTTGATGCGGTACCCATGATTGCCGTCGGTATCGCCATGTATGTGCTGTTTGCCGTTGCATGAGCCGGGTCCGGATCATCATTTTCTAACCAAACAGTAACACGAGGCGAAGCGAGATGAATCTGAATCTCACCCTAGCTTTCCAGGTGTTGTTTTTTATTGTCTTCGTCTGGTTCAGCAAGAAATTCGTATGGACACCGATCATTGGTGCGCTCAACGAACGCAAGACCCGGATCGCTGATGGCCTTGCCGCTGCTGACAAGGGTCACAGGGCAGAACAGGAAGGCCGTGAACAGGCCGAGCAGTTGATTGTCGAGGCCAGGTCCCGGGCCAGCGAGATCATCGGCAAGGCGGAGAAGCATGGTGCCGAACTGGTCGAGGAAGCCAAGTCCAGTGCGAAGAAGGAGGGAGAGCGCATGATTACCGCAGCCCAGGCGGAAATCGATTCGGAGGTCAACCGGGCGAAGGAAGCCCTGCGCAAGCAGGTCAGCGAACTGGCCGTTGCCGGCGCCCAACAGATCCTGAAGAGGGAAGTTGATGCGGTCGTTCATGCCCAGTTGCTTGACGACCTGGCGGCGAAGCTGTAACCCGTCACGCCTTGCCGATCCATGTCATCCCAAAGCCGAATCGCGAGACCCTATGCCCAGGCCGTATTCGAGATGGCGCAGAGCCAGGATAACCTGGCCGGATGGGAATCACAGCTTGAATTGCTTGCCGAGGTGACCCGGGCGCCGGAACTGGTTGATCTGGCACAGAATCCCCGTTTCTCTTCGGGCGAGATTGCAGCACTTGTCATTGAATTATGCGGAGACAGGCTTGATCAGGGCGGGCGGAACCTTGTCAAGCTGGTTTACCGCAATGGCCGGGCAGGCGCGATGACCGACATAGCGAAGGCCTTCGCCGAACGTCGGGCGGAAGCGGAAAAGACTGTCAGTGCCAGCATGATCACTGCCGTACCCATCGACGAACCGCAGCGTCGGCGGTTCGTACAGGACCTCGAGCGTGCGCTCGGCCGTTCCGTCGAACTGGGCTTCGAGGTTGACGAGGCGCTGATCGGCGGGGCGGTGATCCGTGCGGGCGATTGGGTCGTAGACGGTTCGGTGAAAGCGCAACTTGAACAACTTGTAGGTGCAATCGGCTCGTGAGAACGGGCCATTCAGCCTTGATTGAAAGAGGAACTTGATACCATGTCCATACAATTGAACCCATCCGAAATCAGCGAACTGATAAAGGAGCGGATCAAGCATTTCGAATCCGACGCAGAGGCCCGGACTGAAGGCACCATCGTCATGCTGACGGACGGCATCGCACGAATACACGGCCTGAGCGAGGCCATGCAGGGCGAGATGCTTGAATTCCCGGGCAATACCATCGGACTTGCCCTGAACCTGGAACAGGATTCCGTCGGAGCGGTCATTCTCGGGGATTACAAGCACCTGTCCGAGGGTGACACGGTGAAATGTACCGGGCGCATCCTCGAGGTTCCGACCGGAGAGGCGATGCTTGGTCGGGTCGTCAACGCGCTGGGCCAGCCCGTGGATGGCAAGGGGGTGATCGAAGCCTCGACAACCTCACCCATCGAAAAGATCGCACCCGGCGTTATTGCGCGCAAGTCGGTTGACCAGCCCGTGCAGATCGGGCTCAAGTCGATAGACTCCATGGTTCCGATCGGCAGGGGGCAGCGTGAACTGATTATCGGCGACCGGCAGACAGGGAAGACTGCCGTGGCCGTTGACGCTATCATCAACCAGAAGGGAACCGGGATCAAGTGCATTTACGTTGCGGTCGGACAGAAGGCATCCAGTATCGCCGGTGTGGTGCGAAAGCTCGAGGAGCATGGCGCGATGGAGCACACAATCGTCGTGTCGGCGTCCGCTTCGGATTCCGCGGCGGAACAGTTCATTGCGCCGTATGCAGGTTGCACCATGGGAGAGTATTTCAGGGATAGTGGCGAAGACGCCCTGATCATTTACGATGACCTGACGAAGCAGGCCTGGGCGTATCGCCAGATTTCCCTGCTGCTGCGTCGGCCGCCGGGCCGGGAGGCCTACCCGGGCGATGTGTTCTATCTGCATTCCCGGTTGCTTGAGCGGGCCTCGCGGATAAACGGGGAGGAGGTCGAGAAACTGACCGGCGGTTCAGTCAAGGGCAGGACAGGTTCACTGACGGCGCTTCCGATCATCGAGACCCAGGCCGGTGACGTGTCCGCATTCGTGCCGACCAACGTGATCTCCATTACGGACGGGCAGATTTTCCTTGAAACGGATCTTTTCAATGCAGGCATGCGACCCGCAATCAATGCGGGCCTGTCGGTGTCTCGGGTCGGCGGTGCCGCGCAGACCGGCATCATCAAGAAACTCGGCGGCGGTATCCGGCTGGCGCTGGCGCAGTACCGGGAGCTTGCGGCGTTTTCCCAGTTCGCCTCTGACCTCGATGACGCTACGCGCCGCCAGCTTGAACGGGGGGAGCGGGTCATGGAGATGATGAAGCAGCCCCAGTACCAGCCCATGTCGGTAGCGGAAATGGCACTTTCTCTGTACGCGGCAAACGAAGGATATCTGGACAGCCTCTCGGTCAGCGAGGTCGTACCCTTCGAGTCCGCCCTGCAGTCGTACGCAAGGTCAAATTATGCCGAGTTGCTTGAGTCGATCAATCAGGACCCTTCCTACAGTGACGCCGTGGCGGAAAAAATCGCGGCGTTGCTCGACGATTTCAAGAGCAACGGAAGCTGGTGAACCAGGCGGCCGTGAAAATGCATCCAGACCGCAGGAGTCGCTAGATGGCAGGCGCAAAAGAAATCCGCACCCAGATACGGAGCATCGGCAATACCAGGAAGATAACCAAGGCCATGGAGATGGTTGCCGCCAGCAAGATGCGGCGTGCTCAGGATCGCATGAATGCGGCGCGCCCTTATGCCAGCAGGATACGTGGCGTAGTGGCACATCTGGCGCATGCCCACCCGGAGTACAGACATCCCTACACGGTGGAACGGGACGAGGTGAAGTCGGTCGGCTATATCGTGGTATCCAGCGACCGCGGATTGTGCGGCGGTCTCAACGTCAACGTGTTCCGCAAGGCGATTGCCGCGATGGCCGAGTGGCAGGAGAGCGGTACGCCGGTGAAGGTTGCGGTCATCGGGCGCAAGGCCAGCGCCTTTTTCAAGCGGTTCAGCGCCGAGGTCGTCAGCGAAACCACCGACCTTGGCGACACGCCCGAGCTTGAGGAACTGATCGGCGCGGTCAAGGTGATGATGGACGGCTATCTTGAAGGGACGATCGACCGGCTGTACATCGTGAGCAATGAATTCGTCAACACCATGACGCAGTCTCCGGTGACCGAGCAGCTGATACCGGTCAAGCCCGAACAGCAGGAAGCGCTCACTCATCACTGGGACTATCTTTATGAGCCTGACTCGAAAGAGGTGATCGATCTTCTGATGGACCGCTACATCGAATCCCTGGTTTACCAGTCGGTGTCCGAAAACTCGGCCTGTGAGCAGGCCGCCAGGATGGTTGCGATGAAATCGGCAACAGACAACGCCGGCAAGCTGATAGACGACTTGAAGCTGGCCTACAACAAGGCCAGGCAGGCGGCCATTACCCAGGAATTGTCCGAGATTGTTGGCGGTGCGGCGGCAGTGTAGCTGACGGGTGCAGGATATACAGGTTACGAAACAGAATGATTACAGAGGCTTTTCCAGAATGAGTACAGGAAATATCGTAGAAATCATAGGCGCGGTTGTTGATGTCCAGTTTTCCCGTGACTCGGTACCCAGGGTGTATGACGCCCTGAAGGTGGATGACGCAGGATTGACACTGGAGGTCCAGCAGCAGATGGGCGACGGGGTGGTCCGTTGTATCGCCATGGGATCGTCGGACGGACTGAAGCGGGGGCTGGATGTAAGCAACACCGGAGCTCCCATATCCGTGCCGGTGGGCCAGGCGACCCTGGGGCGCATCATGGATGTTCTGGGCGACCCGGTGGACGAAGTGGGTCCCGTGGAGTCGGAGACCCGGTTGCCGATACACCGTCCGGCGCCGAGCTATGAGGAGCAGGCCGCCAGCGTCGAACTGCTGGAAACCGGCATCAAGGTCGTTGACCTGATCATGCCCATCGCCAAGGGCGGCAAGATCGGCCTGTTCGGCGGCGCGGGAGTCGGCAAGACCGTAACGTTGCTCGAGCTGATCAACAACATCGCCACGGCGCACAGCGGACTGTCCGTGTTCGCCGGAGTGGGGGAGCGTACCCGAGAAGGAAATGACTTCTACCATGAAATGCAGGAAGCGGGCGTGGTCAACACCGAGAATCCCGCCGAGTCCAAGGTTGCCATGGTATATGGCCAGATGAACGAACCGCCGGGAAACCGGCTCCGCGTCGCCCTGTCCGGATTGACCATGGCGGAATACTTTCGCGACGAAGGCCGGGACGTCCTGATGTTCATCGACAACATCTACCGCTATACGCTGGCCGGGACCGAGGTGTCGGCCCTGCTTGGACGCATGCCGTCGGCCGTGGGTTACCAGCCCACCCTGGCCGACGAGATGGGGGCCCTGCAGGAAAGGATAACCTCCACCAAGACTGGCTCGATCACGTCGTTCCAGGCGGTCTATGTTCCCGCAGACGACCTGACCGATCCGTCGCCTGCAACGACCTTTGCCCACCTTGATGCGACATTGGTGCTTTCCCGCCAGGTGGCGGAACTCGGTATCTATCCGGCGGTGGACCCGCTGGATTCCACATCCAGGATTCTTGATCCCCTGGTCATCGGAAACGAGCATTACGAGACCGCCCGGGCGGTTCAGGGCACGCTGCAACGGTACAAGGAACTACAGGATATCATTGCGATACTGGGCATGGACGAGCTGTCGGAAGAGGACAAGCAGGCGGTCGGCCGTGCGCGGCGCATGCAGCGATTCCTTTCACAGCCCTTTACCGTGGCCCAGACGTTCACCGGCACCCCGGGAAAGTACGTGACCCTGAAGGACACCATCAAGGGTTTCCAGGGTATTTCCAACGGCGATTACGACCACCTGCCGGAACAGGCGTTCTACATGGTCGGAAGCATCGAGGAAGCGGAAGAGAAGGCCAGGACACTCAGTTAGTCGGGGAACCCAAGCATGTCCACAATCCAGGTTGAAATAGTCAGCGCCGAAGAGGAGATATGGTCCGGTGAGGGGACCATGGTGTTCGCTCCGGGCGTGGCGGGTGAACTGGGCATCGCGCCGAAGCATACGCCCCTGATCACGCAACTCAAACCCGGAGATGTCCGGGTTTCCCTGGAAAACGGCGAACAGCAGTTCTTTTTCATCTCCGGCGGGATACTTGAGGTACAGCCTCATCTGGTAACCGTCCTGTCGGATACCGCCCTGCGCGGTGACGATCTGGATGAAGAGGCCGCCAGGCAGGCCATGAAACAGGCGGAAGAGCGGCTCAAGGATTCGTCCGCGGACGACAAGGACTACGCCGACATGAAGGCGGAACTCGCCGCTTACGCCGCGCAAATCCGTGCTATCGAGAAGCTGAAGAAGTTGAGAAACTGACCGGGCTTCGGAACGGCGCTGGCGAGCGGACTCCACCCGTTACATAATCGATATTGTTACTCCTGTTGGTTCCGGTTTCCGGCTGTCATGCCACCCGTATCCCTCCCTGCTCATGCATTTTTCGGGCTATGGAAAATCTGTTGTCCGCGGGGAATGCCATAGAATTACATCATTGAGTAAAATTACTCAGTGATGTAATATAATTGGATGCCCGAATATGAGCGCCACTACGTCCGTACCCTCGTTGACCGCCTGGAAGAACGTCCGGAAAGGCTGATCGTCATATCCGGTCCCCGTCAGACCGGCAAGTCCACCCTCGTCAGGCAGGCATTGGGTCGTACCGCCCTCAGGTTTGACTACCTTCCGGTGGATGAACCGGAACCTGCAATTCCGGCGTTCCCATATGATGA
>JAJDVC010000081.1 GCA_022826305.1 Gammaproteobacteria bacterium
CATGAAAACCCTGCTGGCGGATCTGGCCACACTCACACTCAACGAGGTGACCCTCCCGGCCAGCCCCGATCACGCGATTCGGATCGTTGCGCAACCAACGCCACAGCAAAAAAAGACATTCGAACTCCTGGAGATCGACCCTATCGAGATTGTTGCCATGTAGTTGACAGGCAGAATACCCTGAATTACAACTTATCTGCCTGATATCAAACCATATCTTCCTTTATCCCGGAAATGAAGTTCAGTCTAGTTCACGGCCGCCTGTCGATTGCGAATGATTTCGGAAGCGGAAAACCGCGATATGGCGGCTTTTGCCGAACTGCGTAGCTTCGGGTCGAGAATCCGGCTCTCGAACTGGTCCAGGCCACCATACCGGATAAACAGGTCCATCGCCGAGGTCCTGTCTACGGTCCAGTTGATCGAAACCGTTGCCGTCACGGGCAGCTGATTACCTGTTGCTGCGGTAAGATTCTCGCTGTTCTTGCGTTGCCGGACTTCAATCTCCTCAACCCTGTCCACGAAGGGTATCTTGACGTGCAGGCCCGGGTCGACCTGTTCGATCGCCTTGGAAAGCGTTTGACGATTCCTACATGCCCTTCGCTGACCGTATAGATCGATAGAAAGAGTGTAATGGTGGCTATGGGCAATATCGCACTTGCCGCGATTATATTTGAGGATTTGAATAACACTGAAAGAACTCTCATGGGTTTTGATTGGTTACCGGTGTTTGCCATGCCGATTCGGTATCAGACAGCCTGATAGCCGTCTTGCAGACATCCATATCTCTGGCGAGATTCATGATAATGACATCAGCCAGAATATTTTTCAGGAACCGCGAATGCCCTGCTTCCGGCCGACTGCGGAATCCGGCAGAAACTGCTGATTCTCAGCGAGCCTTTCCCAATGACAGGATATGGAACTGGTATCCATACCGAATGGTTTTCCGACAGACAGACAGTCATGCAAACGATTCCGATCAGCCACCGGGTCCGAAAGCGATTATTCACACAACACCGAATCAATCCCTCCCGGATACCAACTACCCTATAATAGGCAACCTGCTCCCTTGGAACTGGATGAGGATCTAAATAAATGGCTGCTCTCGACACGATCCTGAACGACTGGTGCCGAAAGGCGGTTGAAGGCGGCTTCAGTCGAGCCCGGTCAATGGGCGCGGCTTTCGAGAAGCTCTGCATCGCTTTCCTGACTCACGACCCGGTCCAGTCAGGGCAGTTCCGGAATGTCCGCCCCTATGCCGACTGGGCGCATGAGCAGGATATCGAAGCAAGGGATACCGGTATCGACCTGGTGGCGGAACTGAACGACGAACCGGGTTGTCTTGCCGCCATCCAGTGCAAGTTCCTGGAACCCGGGGGCGCCATTCCGAAAAGGGAAGGCGGCATCAACCAATGACCCGAATGCATGGTTTTCCGACCAGGAAGGGTTCATTTCGGCAGTGCGGCGAATTACCCATCTCTCGGTGGAAACCGTGTGGATCCTCGATTCTCTCCCGGATGCACTGGAAAATGTGGACAGGCCCGGAATGCAGGAATCGAGTTTACCATCGAATCCGAAGATATCGCTCCCCGGGAAGATTTCATGAGATATTGCGTCAAGTGGTGTGAAAGATGTTGACCAGATTGACAATACGGAATTTCAAGCGGTTCGATTCCGTGGTGATCGATCTGGCGGATCCCGTGGTGTTCATAGGTCCGAACAATTCCGGAAAGACGTCTGCCATGCAGGCCCTGGCCTTGTGGGAGATCGGAGTGAAGAGGTGGAACGAGAAGCACGCCGGAAAGAAACGCACTCCCGGGAAAAGACCCGGAGTCACGATCAATCGACGGGACCTGCTTGCGATACCGCATCCAAGTGCCAATCTCCTGTGGAGAAACTGTCACACGAGGGATGTCTCCAGAATCGGTGGACATCAGAAAACCGCAAACATACGAATCGAAATCATTGCCGAAGGAATAACGGGAGACAGCAGGTGGGAATGCGGACTCGAATTCGACTATGCCAATCCGGAATCATTCTACTGCCGCCCCCTGCGTATCGGAAAACAGGAGGACGCGGAACGTATGGCGGTTCCCGAAGAAGCATCGTTGTTGAATACCGCATTTCTTCCACCAATGTCCGGCCTGGCCGCAAATGAAACGCGTCTGGAACCAGGAGCGATAAATGTCAGGATCGGAGAGGGTCGCACGGCGGAGGTTCTGCGCAATCTGTGCTGGAGAATCCTGGATGAAAACAGCGAACAGTGGGATTCTCTTGTGCGTGAGATCAAAAGCCTCTTCGGAGTCGAGTTGCAGGAGCCTGTCTATACCCCGGAGCGCAGTGAAATCACGATAACCTACCGTGAAAGGGAATGCAGTTTCGACCTTTCATCGAGCGGGCGCGGGTTGCAACAGACCTTGTTGCTGTTGGCATACATGCGGGTAAATCGGAATTCGGTGATACTCCTGGACGAACCGGATGCCCATCTGGAAATCCTTCGCCAGAGAGGGATCTACCGGCTGATAAGCGACAAGGCGTCCGAATTGGGAATCCAGGTAATCGCCGCGAGCCATTCCGAGGTGATTCTGAACGAGGCGGCGGACAAGGATCTGGTGATTGCCTTCACGGGGAAACCGCATCGGATTGGCGGCAGAGCCAGCCAGGTACGGAAGTCATTGTCCGAAATAGGATGGGAGGATTACTATCAGGCGGAACAGAGGAGCTGGATTCTTTACCTTGAAGGATCAACTGACCTGGCGATCCTGCAGGCTTTCGCAAAAAGACTTCGGCACAGGCAGGCCGCGGAAGCACTGGAATCACCATTCGTGCACTATGTCAGGAATGAGCCGAGCGTAGCAGCAAGACATTTCTTCGGCCTGAAGGAGGCACTTCCCGAATTCAGGGGTGTCGCCTTGTTCGACCGGATAAATACTCCTGATGGCAACAATCCGCATCTGGTCTGGATGGTCTGGAAGAGGCGGGAAATCGAGAATTATCTTTGTACTCCGGGCACCCTGAAGAGATTTGTGGAAGAGTCGACAGCACGCGAATGGGAAGACAAACCCGTTTTCATGCAGGAAGCCTTGAAAAAGGCTGCCGGTGCGATGGACGAATCGATATCCGAAGTACAAGATGCCTTGAAGACCCTCGGAAAGGACCCGGTCTGGAGCGACGATATCAGGGCCGGCGACGATTTCTTGGTCCCGGTATTTCGGTCCTACCATGAACGACTCGGACTCCCTGATATCACCGGCAAGTCGGATTTTCACAAGCTGGTCGAATTCATGCCGAAAGAGGAGATTGACCCGGAGGTCACCGAAAAATTGGATCAGATCGGTCGGGTCGCTGAAAGCGTCAAGAGTCCTCCCAACCAGGCATGAAACAAGGTCCATCTCCCTACGACCGGCCTCCAGAACAGCCGCGACATGCCGTGCTGTTCACTCGAGTTCAAGCACATCCTGCATGCCATACAGCCCCCGGGGCCTGGAAACCAGCCACTTCGCCGCACGCAGGGCGCCATTGACGAATATCCTTCTGTCCATCGCGCGATGCGTGATTTCTATCCGCTCCCTTTCACCGACATACAACACGGTATGCTCACCTGCAATATCCCCGCCACGGACAGTGGAAAACCCTATCGTACCGTCCTCCCTGGGGCCGGTTGTGCCTTCTCGCGTGAACACACCACAATCCGGCATCGCCAGTCCCCTTCCAGTTGCAGCAGCTTCCCCGAGAAACAGGGCCGTGCCGGACGGCGCATCGACCTTATGCCGATGATGGGCCTCCATGATCTCGATATCGTATGCATCCCCCAACGCCCGCGCGGCCGTTTCCACGAGTACCGCACAGAGATTGACGCCGATACTGGTGTTGGCTGCGTAGAGTACCGGAATGTGCCTGGCGGCGGACGATATCCGCTCGCTGTCCAGGGCATCCAGGCCGGTTGTGCCGACCAGCATCGCAGCTCCACGCTCGACACACAGTTCCATATTCTCCGCTATGGCTTCCGGCCGGGAAAAGTCAATCAGGATATCAAAGGGCCCGATGCCGGCCCTGTCCGTCACCGGGATCGACAATTCGCCTACCCCGGCCAATTGCCCCACATCCTTGCCGAGAGCCTTGCTGTTTTCGTGACCCATGGCGCCCGCCAGGACCAGGTCGTGCTCGCCCTGCAGTGCCCGGACAATCTCACACCCCATTTTTCCGGACGCTCCGGACAGAACGACTTTTTTCACCTTGTCCTCCAACTCAAACATCAGTGTCGCCATGGGAAGCCGGTTCACCCTGAACATGCTTCTTTCTGACTACCCGCTTCTGCGGTGTCATTTTTATCGTGTCAATTACCGTTTTGGACGGCATGGTCAAGATCATGCGCACCACTTCAGCCACTGTTCCAGGCATGATGTGATTATCCGCAGAGTCTCCGGGACAGAAATCAAGCGAATCGAAAAAAGCCGAATCCACCATGCCGGGATTGACAGCACAGACACGCACACCTGAAGCTGCACATTCATCACGCAAGGACTCTGCGAAGCCGTTTACTCCAAACTTGGCGGCACAGTATACGGATCCCATCCTGCTCCCCCTCAGACCCGCCTCCGAACCTATCAGGA
>JAJDVC010000118.1 GCA_022826305.1 Gammaproteobacteria bacterium
ATTCCCGCACCACCGGCAGTGGCAATGCCGACAGAGTTCATTCCGCATCCGAGAAACAGGCCACGGGTTTCGGCGCTCTCCCCGAGCAGGAATGATCCATCAGGAGTGAAGCTTTCCGGGCCGTTCAGCAACATCCTCACCTGTGCATTCTCCAGCATGGGCAGCCGGTGCAGGGCATTGTGCATCATAGGCTCGAAGTGGTTCCAGTCCTCTTCAAGCAGCCGGAAGGCAAAATCATGCCCCAACCTGTCTGGAGCAATCGGCTTGCCAGCAGGCTCAAAGCAGCCGATCAGCAATCCGCCTCCCTCGTCCCTGATGTACAGGTGCCCATCATGATCCGAAAGCGTCGGCAGATTCCTTTCGACACCATCAATGGGACGGGTCAGCAGATAAAAATGCTCACAGGGCCAAACCGGAACCTCCACTCCCGCAAGCAATGCATTCTCACGACTCCAGAGCCCGGTACAAAGCGCAACGGCTTCACACCGTATCACGCCCCTTCGTGTCTCGACCGCCTCCACACGACCATCCCGTACCGCAATACCGGTCACCCCGTTTTTTTCAAATATCCGGCACCCCCGGTCCCGAGCCCCCTTTTCCAGCGCAGCGCACAGGTCGGAAGGACTCACCCGTCCATCCCCGGGAGACCAGACCGCACCGAGCACATCGTCAATGTTCATAAGCGGCCACCTTTCCCTTGCCTCTTCCGGGTTCAGTATCTCGGCATGCAGTGAAAATGCACGGGACAGGGCCTCCTGCCGCCGGATATGGGCAAGCCGGTCGGGACATGTGGCAATGGAAATCGATCCGGTATTGGTCCAGCCGACTGCCTGCCCGGTTTCCCGTTCCAGGCGGGAGTACAGGTCAATGGAATACCGTATCAGTTCTGTAAGGTTGCGCGACGAGCGCAGGGCCCGCACCTGCGCCGCGGAGTGCCAGGTTGTGCCCGATGCCAACTGGTTGCGTTCCAGCAGAATTGCATCCGACAAGCCCGAAGCCGCCAGATGGTACAGGGTCGAACATCCCATGGCTCCGCCGCCGATGACCACCACCGATGCATGTGACGGCAAATCGGTATCCGGGATCCGTGGAGTCATGCGAACCCCGTCCTGCCAGCCCCGAAGCGCCGGATCAAAGCGTCGAGAGGGCCACCAGCACGGCGGCCTCCGTCGTTTCGACCAGCGCCCCGTACACATCACCGGTGTAGCCACCTGCCCGCCTTGCCACTATCGCCCAGACCAGCAGGACACCCAATGCGGCGCCGATCATGGCAACGGCAAACGCCTGCGGAGAGATCACCAGCAAGATCAGCATCACGACGCAATTGATTCCCGTTGCCTGGCGGGGCCTGCAGTTTCCGACCAGAGAAGAACCGGCTCCCGATGCCCGGGCATACGGCCAGTTGATTATCACCACGGTCAACGCAACCCTTGCCAGTGAGGCAGCCAGCAGGGGAGCCAGCAGGTTATCGACCGAAAACAGCCACACCATGGCAACCAGCTTGATGCTCAGGACGATCACGACCGCGCAGATACCGCCGGTTCCGCATTGCATGTCCCGCATGATTTCAAGCATGCGATCCCGGGTATGTGCTCCCATAACCGCATCCCCGCAATCGGCCAGCCCGTCAAGATGCAGTGCACCGGTAACTCCTGCCCACACGGCAAGCGCCAGGGATGCACAGACGATGTACGGAATGCCTGCCAGATGCAGCAGGTACGCAGTCAACACGACACACAGCCCGACCAGAAGCCCGGCCACGCCATACCAGCTCACGGCCCGACCGGCCTTGTCCGGATCATGCAGGAAACCGTGGCCGACCGGCAAACGTGTCAGAAACCCGATTGCCTGCCTGAGATCCTGAATCATGTCCCCGATGAATTGTGCTGTTCCAGGCACAGCCAGTCCGGCTCCCCCTGGCGATGATACGCCCTGATTCTGCTGTGACAGGCGTGGGGAATCGTGAAACGGGGCAACGCTGCAGGATGCAGTTGAAGCGTACGGAGCAGCAAGGCCCGTATCACGCCGCCGTGGGCGAACAGAACCATCTGCCGTCCGGAATACTCATCGAGCAGGCTGTCCAGGGCCTCGGCAATCCGCCTGAGAAAGTCGCCGTACCGTTCTCCTCCGTGAGGCGCCGCATGCTCGGGATTACTCATCCAGCTCTGCCACTGCCCGGGGTACCGATCGTGAATCTCCTCGAACGTCATGGCTTCCCATCGACCGAAATCAACCTCTGCGAACTCATCTCTTGCATGACAGTCGATCCCCATCGATTTGCTCAAGGAACGGGCGAAACGGGCGCAACGCTTTCTTGGGGAGGTCAGGCAAACATCCCATTTCAGGCCTGAATCGGCCAGCTTCCGACACCGATCGGACATTTGTTTCCATCCGCGGTGGGTCAATTCCGGATCGGTTGTGCCGCAGATAACATTGCCAAGAACATGTTCGCCATGCCGGATCATGTCCAACTGGGAATACGGGCTGCCGTCAGCCACCTGATACTCCAGCCTCCGAGAAGGTCGCCATCCGGTTATGCAGGGCACAGGCGAGATCCAGAAGCGGCAGGGCAGCCGCCGCACCGCTCCCCTCTCCCAGTCGCATATCAAGCGACAACAACGGAACCGCATCCAGAGACTCCAGCACCAGTCTGTGACCCGGTTCGGCGGACGCATGTGAAAAGAGCATCCAGTTCCTGACATGGGAATTGATCCGGCAAGCCGCCAAAGCCGCAACACTGGCAATGAAACCATCCACAAGTATTGCCATGTTTCGCGAAGCAGATGCAATAAAGAAGCCAGCAAGCGCCACGATCTCGTAGCCGCCGAGTTCCGCGAGAATTCCCAGAGGAGCTGCCTGTTTCCCCGCCCTTGCCAGGGCCTGTTCCACCACGTGCAACTTGTGCTGCACGCCAACACTGTCCAGCCCCGTGCCCGGACCAACCAGTTCCGCAGCAGAAGCCACTCCGAAACCACTTGCCACGGCCGTTGCCGAAGTCGTGTTGGCGATGCCCATCTCTCCACCGACGACAATCCTGGTTTCTGCAGCAAGATCGCTCGCCACGCGCCGACCCAGGGCCAGAGCCTCCAGGCACTCTGCATGACTCATCGCGCTTTCCACGGCGATATTGCCGGTTCCATGACCTATCGGCGCATCAATGACCGGATCCGGAAAACTGCCCTGATATGCGGTACCGGCGTTTATGACGGTCAGGCCGGCGCCGTTCATTTCCGCCAGAACGCTGATGGCGGCGCCTCCGTTAACGAAATTCAATACCATCTGCTGCGTGACTTCCTGCGGGAAGGCGCTGACGTTTTCATCGGCTACACCGTGATCGCCGGCAAACACCACGATTTCACACGGGCGGGTCTCGGGACGATTCACGCCCTGCATCGCCGAAAGCTCGATGGCCAGCATTTCAAGCCTCCCCAGAGAACCCGGGGGTTTCGTCAAGTCATGCTGTCGGGAAACGGCATGCTCCCGCGCCACGGGGCTCGGTCGGGACACCGGGCAAGCATACCAGGCGAGTGTATCGTGCACCATGATACTACCCCTTGAGAAGATGCGGAATTCCGAACATTATCAATACGACACGATCCGCCAGGGACGCAATATCCTGATGCAGGTGGCCGCTTTCATCGACAAAATCCCTGGCCAGCTGATTATCGGGAACAACTCCCATCCCGGTTTCATTGGAAACCAGCCAAATCGGTGCATCCGTCTCGGCCAGCCGCTCGAGAAATTCCCGGCGCTCGGAGGCCCACCCTGCCCGGTCGCCACAACACAGCCAGTTCGACAGCCACAGGGTCAGACAGTCGATCACCACTCCCCCCTCCCGGGAAAGCCCGGGCATGATGCGCGAAAGATACATCGGTTCCTCCACCAGCTTCCATTCCTGACCCCGTTCCTGCTGATGCAGGCGTATTCTTTGCAACAGGGCATCATCATCACGCGCCCTTGCAGTCGCAACATAAAGCGGCGTACTGCAGGCAGCGCGCGCCGCTACCTGGGCATAGCGGCTCTTGCCACTTCGAGCGCCTCCTGTCACCAGTTCAATCATATGCTGCAAGCCGATTCGCGAATCACGAAATCACCTCAGCCCGGCCTGCATCTTTCATTCGTCACGGCCAGAACCACACGATCGCCTGTCCGGCCCGAATCAACCATGATCACCATGATCCGGAGACTGTTCCTGCTTGACGCCGGACGGATTCCCGTGACCGTCCATGTCGTGATGCGGACCGGGAAGCGCGTCCAGCACCTGCACCTGAACGGACAGCTCTGCAGAGCGGCGAAACCTGAGCGTCAGGGGAAACCGATACCCGGCATCCAGTGAATGCCTCAGGCCCATCAGCATCAGATGATAACCGCCTGGCTCGAAACTGACGCTACCGTTACCCGGAATACCGACGGCCTCAACACGGTGCATCATCACCTTCCCATCCTGCAGGATATGCCGATGCAATTCCACCCGCTGTGCCATGGGGGTATCTCCGCCGATCAGGTCATCGGTTTCGGATGCATGGTTGCGTATGATCAGATATACGGCACCGTTTTTCGAGACCGCCGGCAAGGACAGTGCCCATGGCGTCTCGATACTCAGCCCATCAGCGAATGCCGTCAACGACAACAGGCTGCATGCAGCCGTTGTCCATGCAAACCCCTTACGTGCGGAAAATGGTCTGACCATATCCGACCATGCCGGTTTCCGGATCAAGCAACCATACCATATCGAACTGAAAACAGACCGTATGGCGTAACGGTGAACTCCAGACATCGGGAGTCCGGAATCCCAATGGGCTCGCATCATGTGCCCGCTTCTCATGTGCCCGCTTCTCCGGCAGAGGCAATTGTAAAGACTTCGATATGGCATCTGTCCACAGGCAACCGGTCTTTTCAGGTCCCGTCATGGGCAGTCTGCTCCATGGATGCCGGATATCTCTGCAACCTGTTCCATCTTAACATGCTGTTCAAGCATGTCGGCGACCCGCTCGATTTCCCGTTCCCTTAATGCCCCGAAATCATAATCGACAGGATGTTCCAGTCCCGCCCATTTCAAAAGAGTCTGCCGGGCCTGATCATTATCGAACATTCCGTGAATGGTGGTACACAATATCAGGTTGTCCGCTGAAATCACGCCCTCTGTCCTGCATCCCAGATCAAATGCAGGGCTGTAGGGTTCTGTCCCGGACACCTCCCCCTTGTGAATTTCATAGCCCTCGACAGGGCAGTCCGCGCCATGGAAACGGCCGGAAACATTCTCGAGTTTCTTGTCCCGCGCAAGGGTTGTCTGGAACTCCATCAGACCCAGGCCATCAAGGCTGCGCGCCGGGCCTTCCAGTCCCCAGGGGTCGTGCACGGATTTTCCGATCATCTGATATCCGGCGCAGATGCCGATCAGTTTTCCGCCATATCGCAGATGTCGCCTGAGATAGGCGTCCCAGCCATTGCACGTCAGCCATTCAAGATCAGACAGGGTATTCTTGCTGCCCGGCAGAACAACCAGGTCTGCCGGAGGTATCGGACCTCCCTGTTCAATGAACCGCAAACTTACCCCAGGATGCAGCCGCAAAGCGTCAAGATCCGTATGATTGCTGATACGCGGTAGCCGGGGAACGACGACCTGAAGGCCGCCTGATTGCGGTTTGGCCAATGGACGGGCATCAACAGAATCCTCGGATTCGATATACAGGTTCTTCAGAAAAGGGAGTATGCCCAGGGTGGGTTTCCCGGTCTTTTCCCTGAGCCAGTCGAGGCCATTGTGAAGCAGGTTCTTGTCCCCGCGGAACCGGTTCATCAGAAAACCCTTCACCAGATGCCTTTCACCGGCATCCAGACAATCCATGGTGCCGGACAGATGTGCAAACACGCCGCCACGATCTATATCGGCGACAATGATCACCGGACAGGCGCTTGCCGTGGCAAATCCCATGTTGGCGATATCGTTTTCACGCAGATTGATCTCCGCAGGGCTCCCCGCCCCTTCCACCACGATCAGGTCGTGCTGCGCCGATAATCTGCAGAATGCATCAAGCACTGCCGGAAAGGCGATGCGCTTGAACTCATGGTACTCCCGCGCATCCTGATTGCCAATCATCTGTCCATTGATGATGATCTGGGCCCCGGTATCGCTGTTCGGCTTGATCAGGACCGGGTTCATGTCCGTATGCGGAGCAATGCCGCAGGCAAGAGCCTGTACTGCCTGGGAACGCCCGATTTCTCCGCCATCAACGGTCACGGCGCTGTTCAGAGCCATGTTCTGAGGCTTGAATGGCGCAACACGCAGCCCCATGCGCCGGAAGACCCTGCACAGCCCGGTCACCACAACGCTTTTCCCCGCATGTGATGTCGTGCCCTGAACCATTACCATTCCCGTCATGCGAAAACCCACGCCTTCCGACGGTTCCGTGCAGGCATCCGTTTTATGACCCTAATGCCCATAGAAACGACTCGTCATTTGATATAATAGGTTGCATAAATCTTATCATGTAAACAGTTATCCAAATGTCCTACCAGCAAATCAGGTTGCCCGAGAATGGGAAACTTATCGGCGTGAAAAATGGAAAGCTTGACGTACCGGACAACCCGATACTGGGGTTTGTGGAAGGTGACGGGATCGGTCCGGACATCATGCGTGCGTCCCTGCGGGTCTGGGATGCCGCCGTGGCGCAGGCATACCAGGGAAGACGCAAGGTCCACTGGTGTGAATTGTTCATGGGAGAAAAGGCGGCAGGTCTTTACGAAGGGGATTTCTTTCCCGGGGAAACGCTTGATGCAATCCGTCAGCTGACGGTTGCCATAAAAGGCCCGCTGACCACGCCGGTCGGGGGCGGATTCCGATCGCTGAACGTATCCCTGCGCCAGGAAATGGACCTCTACGCCTGCGTCAGGCCAGTGCGCTACCATGACGGTGTCCCGTCCCCGCTACGCCGCCCGGAAGAAATAGATGTCGTGATTTTCAGGGAAAACACGGAAGACGTTTATGCGGGTATCGAATATGAAAGCGGTAGCGACGCCAACCGGAAGCTGGCGGATTTCCTGCGTAACGAAATGGGCGCAAGGTTCTTCGAGGATGCCGGGCTGGGCGTCAAGCCGATCAGCCCTGCCGGCAGCAAAAGGCTGATACGCAAGGCAATTCAATATGCGATTGATCACAACCGCAAGAGCGTCACGCTGGTACACAAGGGGAACATCATGAAGTATACCGAAGGAGCGTTCCGGAACTGGGGTTATGAGCTGGCAAGAGAAGAATTCGGGGATATTCTCGTTCTGGAGGACGATCTGTGGAACCTGCATGACGGGGTAATGCCGCAAGGGAAGATACTGATAAAGGATCGCATCGCGGATATCATGTTCCAGCTGTTGCAGCTGCGCCCGGCGGAATTCGACGTCATTGCCACCATGAATCTCAACGGAGACTACCTCTCGGACGCCCTCGCGGCCGAGGTGGGCGGAGTAGGTATCGCGCCAGGAGCCAATATCGCGGATTCGGTAGCGGTTTTCGAGGCAACGCATGGCACGGCGCCCAAGTACGCCAACCAGAACAAGGTGAATCCTTCTTCGCTGATGTTCTCGGGCGTCATGATGCTTGAGTACATCGGATGGAACAGGGCAGCCGAGCTCATCAACCGGGCGTTTGTCGAAGTCATGAAGCAGCGCACCGTAACTTACGATTTCGCCCGGTTGATGGATGGCTCGACAACTCTGTCAACCAGCGATTTTGCGGATGCCCTGATAGCCAGGATCCATGCGTGAAGCAGGCAGGGCATCGAGATTCGTTCATGGGTATCCGGCCAACGCATTCAGGATCCGTTCCTTAACCGCATACAAATCGGGGCATCAACAATGACAAGAGGAAAATGGATCCTGATCGGCATCGTTCTGGCAATCGCCGGTACATTGATCTACGTGGGCCCGGAGAAATACCTGAATCTGGAGTTCATCAAGTCTCGACTTGATGAACTCGTTTCCTACCGCAATGAAAACCCCCTTTCATCGGCGCTCATCTACTGTGCGGTCTACATAGCCGTCACGGCCGCCTCGATACCCGGAGCGCTTGTCCTGACATTGCTTGGCGGCGCAATCTTCGGATTCGTTCTTGGCACCGGGATCGTTCTGGTGTCGGCCACCATCGGAGCCACTATCGCCTTTCTGGTTGCGCGGTACCTGTTCGACGATCTGGTGACCAGAAAGATGGGAGACAAGGTGGCCGGAATCCGGGAAAGCTTCCGGAAGGAAGGTGCCCTGTACCTGTTTTCGATGCGACTCGTGCCGGTCATCCCCTTCTTCGCGATCAACCTGCTGATGGGACTGACATCCATCAGAACGGCCACCTACTTTGTTGCCTCGATGGTCGGCATGGCGCCCGGCACCATGGTGTTTGTGAATGCCGGCACCCAGCTCGGAAAGCTGACCTCCCTTCAGGGCCTGCTTTCTCCTGCATTGATTGCCTCGTTCCTCCTGTTGGCCGTATTTCCCTACATGGCCAAGTACCTGCTGAAGGTGATTCAACGGAACAGGTCGGACCATGCCTGAAAAACACGATGCCAACCTGATAGTCATTGGCGCAGGAAGCGGCGGACTTGTCACCGCTTATCTGGCTGCAGCAATCCAGGCCAAGGTCATACTTGTCGAACAGGGCAACATGGGCGGCGACTGCCTGAATACAGGATGTGTTCCTTCGAAATCGCTCATTGCGTCGGCCAGATTCATCCATGATGCGAGAAACGCCAGACAGCTGGGAATCCGCAAGGTGGACTGCGAATTCGATTTCGCTGACATCATGTCCAGAGTACACGCCGTCATCGATTCGATACGGCCACATGATTCCGAAGAGCGCTACCGTGCCCTGGGCGTAGACGTAATCAAGGGCGAGGCCGAGATCCTTACGCCTCATACCGTGCGAGTCAACGGGAAAACCCTGTCTGCCCGATCAATAGTGATCGCTGCGGGAGCCGAGCCATTTGTCCCGCCAATAGAGGGCATGGACGAAACCGGATACCTGACCTCCGACACCATCTGGCAGCTCGACAGGCTGCCGGAGAAGATGATCGTGCTCGGCGGCGGTCCCATCGGGTGTGAACTGGCACAGTGTTTCACACGATTCGGCAGCGATGTCACACTGGTCGAGATGGTCGACCGAATCCTGATCAGGGAGGATCCGGAATTTTCCGGACACGTCACCGACACCTTCACTCGCGAGGGAATGACGGTACTGACCGGACACCGGGCTACCCGGGCAATGTCGAAGGAAGGACTCGGAATCCTGGTTTGTCAGGGCCCTCAGGGGGAAGTGGAGATCGAATTCGACACATTGCTTGTCGCACTTGGCAGGGCTGCCCGAATCAAGGGCTACGGAATGGAAAATCTGGACATCCCGCTGACACCGACTCGCACGATTGCCGCAAATGCCTACCTGCAGGCCGGATACAGCAACATGTACGTTGTCGGCGATGTTACCGGACCCTACCAGTTTACCCATGCTGCAGCGCATCAGGCCTGGTATGCTGCAGTCAATGCCCTGCTCCATCCGTTCTGGAAATTCAAGGTTGACTACAGCGTACTGCCATGGGCGACCTACACCGACCCGGAAGTTGCACGGGTGGGATTGAACGAACAGGAGGCCCGGGAACGCGGCATCCCTCATGAAGTCACAACATACGATTTGTCCGAACTTGACCGGGCCAAGGCAGACGGACATCCTTCCGGCATGGTAAAGGTGCTTACGGTCCCCGGGAAAGATCGCATACTCGGTGCGACGATCATGAGCAAGCATGCCGGAGACCTGATCTGTGAATTCGTCCTTGCCATGCGCCATGGCCTCGGGCTCGGCAAGATCCTGGGCACCATACATGCCTACCCGACCTGGATGGAGGCAAACAAGTTCGCAGCGGGAAACTGGAAAAAGGCCCATGCGCCCGCATGGGCCCTGAGATGGCTCAAGCGATTTCACGGGTGGCGCAGGTAAATCCGTTCCCGCCAACCAGCCTGCAAGCGAGTCCGGTTCCTGTCCAGGGTCCGGAGATCAGGGCAGCAGTCGCTGATCGTGTCCGAAGTGCGTCAGCAGTTCATGTCCGGTATCGGTAATCAGCACCTGATTTTCAAGCTTGACCCCTTCACGGCCGCCCTGTTCCCCGATATAGGCTTCCACGCACAGACACATTCCGGGTTCCAGGATACCGTCGTAGCCATGGGTGTCCCATGCCTCGGGGTAGTAGATCGACGGATATTCATCGCACAGTCCGACGCCGTGATACTTCACGCCATACTGCAACGGTCGATATTGCCGGGGTAGCTGGTTTCCGCCGAAGGTAAGCTCCCTGAAGCTGAGCCCCGGCTTGAGCACATCCATATCCTCCATGATGTGTTCATAGGCCACCTGAAACAGCCTGCGCTGGGCATCGCTCGCCCTGCCGTCGCCGGCAACCCAGGTCCGCGACATATCGACGCAATATCCATATACCCCGATCAGGTCGGTGTCGAGCGCCACAAGATCCCCTGCCTGTATGATTCTCGGCCCGCATTCAGCCATCCATGGATTCGTTCTTGGGCCGGAAGACAGCAGTCGCGTTTCAATCCAGTCCCCGCCGCGCCTGATGTTGCCGTCATGCAGGCAGGTCCAGAGTTCATTTTCACTGATTCCCGGAACAATTGCCCGTTCAAGCTCCTCCAGTGCAGCTTCACAGGCCGCAACCGCACAGCGCATGGCAAGCATCTCGTTGTGGTTCTTGATTTCCCTCGCTGTCTCCATCATCCTCATTCCGTCATGCCTGACATCGATGCCCAGTGCATCAAACGCGCGGACACCGACAATTTCCATGCGGTCTACCGCCAGGCGTCGATTGCCACCGCCATGGCTTCGCATGAGGTCATCCACCTCACGGGCGAATCTGCCAGCCATCTCCTCGCATCGGCTACCCGCAACAAAATAGAAGAATCCGGTCATGTTGCGCACCTCATCAATCAGAGGCAGATGTCCGCTGAGATGTCCGCAGTTGTGAAAATCGAACAAGACCACCGGACCGTCGGTAGCGATAAAGCAGGCCCTTGCCGAATTATGCGTTATCCATAGCTGCATGTTGGTGCTGTCCGTTGCGTATCTCAGGTTCAGCGGATCGAACAGCAATGCCCCTGCACAGTCGTTCTTCCGCAATTGCTCCCGGACACGCTCCAGGCGATATTCCCTGAGGGCCGGCATGTCCGGGCACTGCAACCCCAGCGACTTCCACTCGTCGAACGCAACCTGACTTGGACCTATCTCCAGGCGATCATTGTCATCCGGCGTATTATCCGGTTTCGTCCGGAAGCTTCGACGCAAGGCACTTTCCTGTCGGGCCATGCGAAATCCCCTGGTCAGTCGTGAACGCTTACCAGCGTCCTGCCCACGTTGGTACCGTCCAGATAGCCGTCAAAGGTCGTGGGCAGGTCGTCAAGCGCGATCTCCCGGGTAACGATCCGGGCAAGATGCCGGGGCTTGAGATCAGTACCGATGCGCTGCCATACCCGCGCACGCATCTCGTCGGACATTTCAATGGAGTTGATTCCCAGCAAGGATACCCCGCGCAAGATAAACGGCATGACTGTCGTCTGAAGCCGGATACTCTCCACCAGACCGATGCTCGCAATATTACCCCATGGCTTTACCGTCCTCGTCAGCCAGGCAAGCGTCTCTCCACCGGCATTGTCGATTGCACCGCCCCAGATGGCTTTTTCCAGGGGACGCGTCCCCATCTCCACTTCATGGCGGTCTATGAATTCCCCGGCGCCGAGCTCCGAGAGAAAGTCATGCGCGGACTTCTTGCCGGTGAAGGCGACAACCTCGTATCCGCATGATGCGAGCATGTCAATCGCGATACTGCCCACTCCACCAGTCGCACCGGTTACCACGACAGGCCCCCTGTCCGGCGTCTGATCGTTTTGTTCCATGCGTACGATCGCCATTGCCGCAGTAAATCCGGCAGTGCCGATAGCCATGGCATCCTTCAGGGATATCCCTGTCGGCAACGGCACTACACAGTCGCCCCTGACTCGTGCATATTCGGCGTAACCTCCGTCCGCAGTTTCGGAGAGTCCGCATCCGCACACCACGACCTCATCACCCTCCCGGAACCTGCTGTCCTGGGAGGCGGCAACAATTCCGGACAGATCAATCCCCCCGTTCAGCGGAGATTTCCTCAGGATTTTCCCCTTTCCGGTTGCCGCCAGCACATCCTTGAAGTTGATTCCGGACCATTTCACCCGGATGATCACCTCGCCCTGTGTCAGATCATCAATGGACATCTCCTCGAACCCGGCAGTCGTACCGTCTTCTGCCTGATTTATGCGATAAGCCTTGAAAGTTGACATTGAAATACTCCGGTTGTGATTGAAGCTTCCACCCTACCGGGAACGCAACGGGCTGGTCCTGGGAAAATGGGATTTCAGAAATTCCATCTGGTCAGCCAGAATCCTTCTGCCTTGCAGATAGATGTATTCGGCCCGGGTCGGGACAAACGGCACGGCGATCAGGCGCATGCCCGCCTGTTCAGGGGTACGTCCGGACTTGAAATTGTTGCAGCGTACGCAGGCCGTCACCACGTTGGTCCAGACGTCACGCCCCCCCTGGCTGAAAGGAGTAACATGATCACGGGACAGTTCGTTCGCGGCAAACTGATCGGCGCAGTACAGGCATGTGTATCCATCGCGCTGAAACAGGGCCTTGTTCTGCAATGGCGGAACATATCCCCCTTCCCTGACGGATGTGGCCTGGCAGGTGCCCCGGGTCGCCAGGATGGAGTTCACCTTCACAAGGCTCCGGTTACCCGTCATCCGGTTGATTCCACCCCTTATGAGCAATGCATTGTCACCGCAGGTATAAGCTACCTGATCCAGCATGATCAGATTCACGGCCCGCTTGAAACCGACCCACTCCAGGGGCATGCCGGATATGTCCGTGCGTAGTACCGGTTGAGTGGTATCAAACATGTCAGGGGCGACTTGCGAATTTCGAACGTAATCTACCACAAATCCTGTACTCCCAGTACGGCACGGTGCACGCTTTCGGTCACTTCCCCGAAACGGTTGCAAACAGCAGCAGCACCAGGGCGGCAAACAGCCCCGCAAGCGCATCGTCCAGCATGATACCCAATCCGCCCGGAGCCCTGCGTTCGACGAAACTGACCGGCCACGGCTTGAAGATATCGATGAGGCGGAACAGCACAAGGCCCACGAGCAGATGAGTCCAGGTTACCGGAACCAGCAACAGGGTAATCTGCATTCCCACCATCTCATCCCATACGACAGTCGATGGATCGGATGCCGAAAGATACCGTTCCGCTTCGCCGCAGGCCCATACCCCGACAAGGAAACAGGCCGTACACACAATCAGGTAGGATACAGGATCGAGATTCCCCATCAGCCATATCACTGGCAAGGCGCAAAGACTGCCCATGGTTCCGGGCGCTACCGGCGCCAAGCCCGCCCCGAGACCGAAAGCCAGGAAGTTCTGCGGAGACCTGAACAGGTCCGACAAGTCAGGCTTCTGCTTCAGACCTGACCTCGCATGCAACCTTGTCCAGCACGCCATTCACAAATCGATATCCGTACTCCGAACTGAATGTCTTGGCCAGCCGAATCGCTTCGTTGATGATCACTTTCGACGGAGTCTCGAGGTGATGCTTGAGTTCATATGAACCGACACGAAGAATGGCGAGTTCCACCAGATCGACATCTTCTATAGATCGGTCAAGATGCGGTACAAGCAATCGGTCGAGCAGTTCCACATGTTCCGGAATGTTCCGGACAAGATGAAGATAGAAATCCCGGTACTGTCCGGCAAGTCTGCCGCAGTCAACCAGACCGTCACCCGTTACGTTGCATCGCTGTCCCGTCACCATCCACTGGTACAATGCCTGCACGGCGCAACTTCTGGAAAGATGTCTGCCGTGCCCTGCCATCCTGAATTCGCCGTTGTCCTCTCAAGCCATGCCCGGATATCCGGACAATATCATGACTGTCCCTGGATCTTCCCCAGAACACTGCTCATTTCCAGGGCTGCAAGCGCTGCATCCGAGCCCTTGTTTCCGGCCTTGCCTCCTGCCCGTTCAATAGCCTGATCAACCGTGTCGGTGGTAAGGACCCCAAATATCACCGGGACATCACACTCGCCCGCCAGTCTGGCAATTCCACCTGCACAATGCCCGGAGACATAATCGAAGTGCGGGGTAGCACCCCGGATGACCGCACCCAGCGTCATGACGGCGCTGTAGCGACTGGTCTCGGCCATCTTCCGTGCAACGAGTGGAATTTCAAATGCCCCGGGAACCCAGACACAGTCAATCTCATCCGGCTCGACACCATGCCTGACCAGAGTGTCCACTGCACCCTCGACAAGCCGGTCGGTAACAAGACGGTTGAATCGTGCGGCAACAATGCCAAACCGTCCATCGCCTGCATAGTCACCGCTTGTGTTATTGATTGTCATGACTCCACTCCACGAGTTGTTTGGGATTTTCGATGTAATCGACTATTTCCAGCCCGAATCCGGACAGGCCATGAGCCTTCTTTGCCCGTCCCAGGGCGACAATCTTCCTGACTCCCAGATTCGCCAGGATCTGTCCCCCGGCCCCGAGCATGCGCAGGTTCTCCCGTTCATCCGGCATCTCCACATCAACGCCCCGTTTCACCATGGCATCAGGGTCCATGCCGATCCGGCTGACCAGTTCATCCACGCTCTCATTGTACGACAGGATAACGACCACACCGCTCGGTTGTGCGGCAATCGCCGAAAGTGCGGTCTCAAGCGTCCAGCTCCAGGATCTGGACGGATTCAGCACCATGTCCAGCAGCCCCCGATGCACATGAACCCGTACAGGATGAACCGCATCCGCACTCAACTCCCCCCTCACCAGGGCCATGTGCGTACCGCCTTCGACACAATCCCGATAAACAAAGGCGCGAAAACGCCCGGCAGGCAACTGCAGGTACTGTTCCGAAACCCGTTCCAGGGTCGGATCGTGCTGCAACCGATAATGGATCAAATCGGCTATAGTGCCGATCTTGAGACCGTGTTTCCCCGCGAAGCAGGACAGGTCGGGCAATCTTGCCATGGTGCCGTCTTCCCTGAGGATTTCACAGATTACACTGGCCGGTTCAAACCCGCAAAGTCGTGCCATGTCGACGCCCGCCTCCGTATGCCCGGCACGCGTCAGCACACCGCCCTGCTGGGCCTTTATCGGAAAAACATGCCCGGGCGTAACCAGATCTGCAGGTGCCGCGTCAGGCGCTACAGCCACCTGGATGGTCTTTGCCCGATCCGGGGCGGAAATCCCGGTTGTCACACCCTGAGACGACTCTATGGAAACCGTGAAATTGGTCGAGAAGCGTGCACTGTTCCTGCTTACCATCAAGGGGAGATCCAGC
>JAJDVC010000208.1 GCA_022826305.1 Gammaproteobacteria bacterium
CGACATCGGGTAGAGAACGCCTTCCTCCACCTCAAGCGCTGGCGGGGTATTGCCACGCGATATGCGAAGAATGCCGCATCGTTTCTCGCCGCCATCCACATCCGATGTCTCATGCTGTGGTGCGATAACTCGTGACGACAGCACCTAGACCTTTAGTCGGCATGAATGCAGATAGTCGTAGTGCGGCAGGCACGCCTCGTGTATCGCCTTCATCCTTGCAGGCAGATCTGCCATGTCAACACCTGGCGCAGGCTGGGTCTTCAGGCCGTCAGATCTTTTCAGGTTGTGATGCCAGGAGCCTCCATCGTACCAGCTTACCTCATCACGGTCGCCGGACTCCCAATGCAGGGCCTCTTCAATAAACGGAATCCCCACTGCACGGCAATAGGCCTGTACAACGTGCAGGGGATCCTCCAGCAGATCATCGCTGTCGATTACGGGGGGCTGCACTCCATCGCGGTCGCACAGCAGTTCGAACAATTCGCGCTGCTCGGCGAATGCGGTCTCTTCAGGCAGGAACTCCGGCCAGTGTCGAAACATGGACGGAATGACCTTGGCCGGGTGCCTGATCAGGAAGCTGTGCGTGAAATGCCTGAGGAAACCGGAGTCGGTTTCCCACCAATGCTTGATGTAATGGGGGAAATCCTTGCAGAATACCGGACCCTTTTCGGCTGCATCCCTGAGTCCGGCCCAGACGGATTCGAACGTCAGCCCGGGCACCCGGGGACATGTCGGCGTGATACGCGGCCACAACGGCTCTTCACCCCGGTACCAGGGTTCTCCGAAGGGTTCATGAAAACATGACATGTCGCCGCGCATCCGCATCATCCACTCAAATGCGGTGGATGTCGAGCGGGGCACTCCCCACAGCACCAGGATCCGGTTCATCCGGGAACGGGGCGCTGAAGACTGCTGAGCAGGCTGCCAAGCTGACCCTGCGGCTCGACCTGAAGCGTCCTGAAAAGGCGCCAGTACAACGCCGTGTCCGACGATATGACCGGCTTCCCGACAAGCGTTTCGATTTCCCGGTCCAGGGAGACCATACGCTCTGGCAGGCCGTCCTTGCGACGAAAATTCGGCATCCCGTTTACCACGAAGGCATCCGCCTCCAATGCCTTGTCAGCGACGAATTCCATTGAACGCCTGGCCATTCCACCCTCGAAAATCCAGTTACAGGCATTGCACTGTTCCTGTGTCCGGAAGAAACCCATGTCGACAAAGTTCCCGGCATACAGCAGTTCGAATCCGGCCTGCCGCAGGAACCGCGCATAACCATCCCTCCAGTCCGGCCAGTAATATACCGAGTTCAGGGCAATCCTTTGCGCGTTGATTTCCCGAAGTGCCTCGACGACGCAGTACCCGGCCATGTGAAAGGGCGTTTCAAAGCGTTCACTGATCTGCTCACACAGGACCCGGACCTGATCAGGGGTTGTGCCCTGGCAATGTACCCAGTTGGTTCCGACCTGGCCGCAGACATCAGCACCGTTGTTCGACATGCATTCAACGAACTCCTCCATCAGATGGAAATTGTCAACACGCTGTGACAATTGATGCGCGTATCCCGGAACGTGCAGCATTCTCCCATGCACTCCGACTGTTTCCGGAGCGATCCTGAGAAAGTCGCTCGGGGCGGCGTCAAAATCGTGGGGAGGCGCCGTAAAACCCACCTGATAGGGGAACAGCTTGTTCTTCGGATCTTTCCACCTGCCCGGTTTCACTGTGCTGACTCGGCTCGAGAGGGGTTCAACATATTCATGCCGGACGTTCGCAAGACCTCACCCTTGCCGCAATACGGCTACCTTGCTGGATTTAAGCATATAAGATCCCCTGAAGTAACCGGTACTGCACCCAGATGAGAGACTGACGCTGCTGTCCTGCATGCCAGACGGCACGAGACGGTTCTTCTTGCGGTACCCGATCCACTCGTGATAATTGATCCCTGACGTTTCGGTTTGTCCTGCTGCCACGGCAGAGTCTCCATCATCGCAGACCCTCCGCCGCACCTTCAAAGACAAAGTCATTCAGAAAGATGCGCTGGCCGAACAGGTTGCGCTCGAATTCCGTCAATTCGGCTTCCTTGCAGATGTCGTCCCATCCGTCCCGGATGACGCCGACCTGCCGGGTGATTATGTCCTTCGCCGCCTTCTCGCTGAGTTGGAAACTGGGTGCGGTCTCCAGGCAGGCGGCAAGTGTGCTCGTCCGGTTGTCTCCGACAATCAGCATTGCCTGGCTCGCCACATTGCCGGAACGGCTTTGCGGGCAGATGTCGTAGGCAGGTGTCAGGGCCAGATGTTCGCCGTCCCAGAAGCTCGCATGGTTGCGAGCGTGATCATCGGTGTTGCCGCACAGGATGTTGAACACAAGCCGTCCGTACAGTTCATGCAATGCCGCCCTCGGCGAGGCGAAGCGGTGCCGAATGATTTCCGCGAGGTCTTCATAGCTGGCATAACGCGCCATCACTTCATCAAGACCGAACAGGGTCAGCGCCGAGACCATCACCTTGCGCGTCCAGCCGTCTTTCTCCTTCACACGATCGAAACGCTCGACCAGCAGCACGTCCTTGCCGGCGACATGTGCAAGACGCACGGGGGCGACATCGAGCCCCGCCCTGGCCGCAAGGCGCATGGCGACATATTCCGCCTTCACCACGTTGTAGATGTCGGTCGAAGACGAGAACTTGGCGATCATACTTGTATCGCCTTCCTGGATCATCGCCTTCGGGCGTGCGCCGCCGAGCGATGTGCCGTGGAACAGTGCCAGATCGAGACCGGACGTCAACGGCACACCTTGCTCGACCTTCTCGGCAGCACTCAGCAGTTCCTCGAGTGTCGTGGCCTGAACGGTGCGCGGCACGTATTCGGAAGATGATTGCTGGAAGTCCAGGGCGCCGATGCGGTCGGAGCCAGACTCCAGCAGATAAGTGAACTCATCGAGCGCAGCGATATCGCCATCCTTGCTCCCGTGCCCCAGGATCCGGTTCAGGATGACGCGACGACCCCAGGCATCGGGTGCGGCGTCGCGCAGGCATCCGGCCATGCTCAGCCCGGTTTCGGGTACAATCGATCCGCTGCGCAGCGGCAGTTCCGGCCCGTAGATCGGAATGCGATCATGCCGGGCCAGATAGCTTCGACCATAGTTGAAGATCCGCCGCTCGCCATCACGCACAATGCGCCCGGCGACGACCGGTGTTGTCGCGCCGGGCAGCCATATCCAGACATAGGCTTCCTTCGGCGTTTTCGTGCCGGAGCGATCAGAAGTCATCTTTCACCTTCGTGGTGCCCGTGCGGACGGATTTCGGCAACAGGGTGAGCTTGTCGCGTTCCATCGACAGATGGCGCGTCAGCGCTGCTGGCTCGGCTTCGAACAGGTGCAGCCCGACAATAGCGGCCACTTCGAAGGCCGCGCCGATGGAGGATCCCATTTCGCCTTTCTCGATGCGGTGCACGAGGCCACGCGAAATCCCGGCACGTTCAGCGACATCGGCAATCGTGATGTTGCGTTCGATGCGCGCGTTGCGGATCATCAGCCCGAAAAGCTCTGCGGCTCTGCGGGCATAGCGTGAATAGCTTCCTTGTGCTGGCTTCGCCATCGGCATTCTTATTCCATGGGCGGATTATGAAATTTTTCATGAATTGTTCATGGATCATTCTAGCAGATTTCAAGCAGGGTGGGATATTCATGTTCGATAAATGAGTTTCAGGAAGATTTGATGATCCATTTATGAAACATGCATATCCACAGTGCCGAACGCTGGAACCGTAGCCCTTGCCCATGGTGCCGGCCAGTCCTGCCGACTTCTGCTGTTCTCAAACAATCCCTGCATTGTACTTCGACACCTGCCTGCACACTCCATACTGAACGAAGCAGCGATTTCGCATGCACATGAACCTGACGTTCCTGGATGTTTCAAGAGGTCATTTCTCCGGCGAAGCGGGATTGCAGCTGCCCGGGGAATGATGGCAATGGACTTGTACCGATGAAAGATGACGAACTGCATGAACAGGCCATGCAGATGACAGGAAGATTGCCGATCATCCCCTCCACGGCAATCCGCCATATCCGGTTATCCTTCAATTCCATGCAGTGCAAGGCGGTTTCGAAGCCTCCCTTGCACTGGAGGCGATCTATGACCCTGAATGCTTTTCGTCGCCGGAAACCCGGCTTGCCCTGAAACGGTTTTTCGGAAGTCTCGGGAAAGGCTGACCGGACCACAGCGCCCCGTCCCTGGGCGCATGGCCGGCTGGCAGGCTTCCTGGAGAAACCGACTCACGGTGCACGAGGTAGGAGATCGCGGCCACAATCATGCTGCCACCCATGATCACCCATGCATCCGGCACCTCGGAAAAGATCAGGTAGCCGAAGACTGTTGCCCAGACCAGTTGCAGGAAGATAAAGGGCTGGGTCACGGTCAGTGGAGAACTGGCCAGGGCGCGTGTCATGAAATAGTGGCCGGCGGTCGCAAGCACTGCGACGATGAACAACCAGGTCAGATCCTTCAATGAAGGGGTCTGCCATTCGATGAGCGCGTTTGGCATCAGGATCAGGAAACAGCATACGGTCAGCATGACAATGATGTTTTCGGGATTTTCCCTGCGGGTCAGATGCTTGGTCAGAAGGTAGGAGAAGGCAAAACAGGGCGCTGCCACCATCTGGGCCAATGAACCTGCAGAAATTTCGATCAGGCCAGGTCGGAGAATGACCAGCATGCCAAGGAACCCCACCACAATCGCCATGGCCCGTCTGAACCGGATCCTTTCACCGAAAAACACAATGGCGCCAAGTGCCACAAAGATCGGCGTGCTGTAGCCGATGGCAATGACTTCGGAGACAGGAATGCGCGTTACGGCAAAAAACCACAGCAGGACCCCCAGACCATGTATCAATCCGCGTGCCAGGTACAAGCCGTAGACCGATCGGTCCATCTGCAGGAACCTCACCCGCATGATCAGTGGAGCAATGATCAGCAGGCCGAAGGCGTAGCGGATAAAGGCGGACTGCGTAACCGGCAGGCCGGAGTCCAGATACCGCACAGAGACGGCCATGCCGACGAACATCAGCCCGGCCAGGATCATCCACAGGATTCCGTGCAGATGAGCAGGAATCTTCATCGCGACAGGAAGATGGTCAGGCAATTCAGCAGATACCGTGTCATGATGCCCCGGGTCCGAAGCCGGATAATTGTTGAAGGGTCCGGCTACAACCGGAATTCGATGCTACTGCGGAAACGGCCACCTCTGTCGACAGGCGGGCGGATGCCGCAAGACTCCTTTCAGTTGTGCGGCACGGCATTATTTCCAGTTTCACCGGCACGGCCGTTTCGGCCAACAGTCCGCTTCTCCTGTCCAGGATGTCAGACGGGTTCGGCTGAATGGGCAGCACCGATTACAGCTTGTGGCAGAGGCAGTCTGCATGGAAGTGCCGTGATCGTCAAGCCGAGCGACGGACAAGCACGGACACGCCGGGGCGATGGGCGCGCACTTGCGGCCTGACTGCATCCTGAAAGCCTCACCATGTTGCGGCTCCGCACAAAGGGTTGTATTCAAACATGTTGTACGCTAAAGTTAGTCGGGTCAGGTAGTCTGTATGGCTATACAAATTATTGATTATATGTAATTTCTAGTGCCTGGAGTTTGGCTGAACCCTTCATTCGGCGCATGGAATCTGCAGCAATTGCAACGGGGAAAATCAAGTCATGTCGGAAGATGCAGAAGCATATGTAGAATTCAGGAATGTCCAGAAAAGCTACGATGGAGAGAATCTGGTCGTCAAGGATTTCAATCTGGCTGTCAAGAGAGGCGAATTCCTTACCATGCTGGGTCCCTCCGGTTCAGGCAAGACCACCTGCCTGATGATGCTTGCCGGATTCGAAACCGCCACAAGCGGAGAAATCATCCTGGATGGAACATCGATCAATAACGTCCCACCCTGGAAGCGGGAGATAGGCATGGTCTTCCAGAACTATGCCCTGTTTCCTCACCTGACCGTAGGTGAAAATCTGGCATATCCCCTGCAGGTCAGGAACAAGAGCAAGTCGGAAATCAGTGAACGGGTAGGCAAGGCGCTGGACATGGTGCAGCTTGGCGGATTCGGCGGTCGGCGGCCGGGACAACTCTCGGGTGGTCAGCAGCAGCGGGTAGCGGTTGCGCGTGCACTGGTCTTTGAACCAAAACTGGTGCTGATGGACGAACCGCTGGGCG
>JAJDVC010000060.1 GCA_022826305.1 Gammaproteobacteria bacterium
GCTCCCGGCTCCGGACAATCAGGACACGCACTGAATATCGCGAAGGGCAGCCAGCAGGTGGCCGTTTTCCTCCGGTGTGCCCACGGTGATGCGCAGGCACCGATCAAGCCCCGGAGCCGAGCCATGCAGATCCTTGACCAGGATTCCGCGTGATTTCAGTTCGTTGAAGCCCCGGTCATTGCCCATGCGTACAAGCAGGAAGTTGGTTTCGCTCGGGAACACCTCGATGCCCTGTATCGAGCGCAGTTCCTCGTACAGCGCAGCGCGCGCTTCGACTATCATCGAGGTCTGGGTGTTCAGGATGCCCGCATGCCGGAGGATGAACGTTGTCGCTACCTGGGTCAGGGCGTTGATGTTGTAGGGGAGGCGGAGCTTCTCCATCTGGCGGGCCCATCCGGGATCCGCCACGGCCATGCCCAGCCTCAGGCCGGCAAGGCCGACCTTGCTCAGGGTCCGCAGCAGCAGCGCATTGGGATATCCGGGAACCTCCCCGATGAAGGACTTTCCGCAGAATGCATGATAGGCCTCGTCAATCACCACCAGGCCGGCTGCCTGCCCGAGAATGGCCCGGATCGCCTCGGTCTCGAAAGCGTTGCCGGTCGGATTGTTGGGATACGCCAGGAAAATGCAGGCCGGCTGCAACCGGTCGATTTCCCTCAGCATGGCATCTATATCGAGCGAAAAGTCCGGGTCAAGGGGAACGCCGGCAAAACGGGTTCCCGTTGCCAGGCAGATCTGCCGGTACATGGAAAACGACGGATCGGGCGCCATGAATACCCGGTTCCGGCCACCCAGCATCATGGCCAGTATCTGGATCAGTTCGTCCGAACCGTTTCCGAGGACAAGCCCACAGGCATCCGGTAGCCCGATATGCTGGGCAAGCGCCCGCTTCAGCTGTTCGCACGAGGCATCCGGATAGCGGTTGATCCTGGCGGTGGCCACCGCATCCAGCCAGCCCTGCCGGACCGCTTCGGGCAACGGGTAGGGATTTTCCATGGCATCGAGCTTGAGCAGGCCTGCGGCCGGGGATACCGTATAGGCAGCCATGTCCCGGATATTTCCAGGAACCCAGCGCCGCACGTATGTATCTGCGTTGCTCATCGGGCCAGCTATTGCCGCAGTTCATCCGGTGCCGCGATAAGCGGCCGCCCGTTCATGCGCGGTCAACCCCTCGCTGCGCGCCAGCACGGTCGCGATCCGCGACATTTCCCTGGCGCCCTGTTCGCTGGCAGCCAGAATGCTGCTGCGCTTCTGGAAATCGTAGACCCCAAGCGGGGAACTGAACCGCGCGGTACCCGATGTCGGCAGTACGTGGTTGGGTCCGGCACAGTAGTCCCCCAGCGCCTCGGCGCTGAACTTGCCGACGAACACGGCCCCCGCGTTACGGATGCCCGGAAGCAGGGAGTCCGCGTCGGCGACCATGAGTTCGAGATGCTCCGGCGCAATGTGATTGGAAACCGCCACCGCCTGTTCCAGGCTGTCCGTGCAGATGACCGCACCGTTGTCGCGAACAGCACAATCAATGATATGCCTGCGTTCCATGCCCGGAAGCAGAGCCCTTGCGGCACGGTTTATCGCCCCGGCGATCCGGGAATCCGGAACGATGGCGATGGCCTGCGCCAGTTCATCGTGTTCCGACTGGGCGAACAGGTCCATGGCAACCCATTCGGGATCGGCACTGTGATCGGCGATCACCACCACTTCCGAGGGACCCGCGATCATGTCGATCCCTACCCTGCCGAAAACCATTTTCTTGGCCGTTGCCACATAGGCGTTGCCGGGACCAACGATCTTGTCGACGGCCGGAATGGTCTCCGTACCGTAGGCCAGCGCAGCGATCGCCTGCGCTCCACCCACGGTGAAGATGCGGTCCACGCCGGCGATCCTGGCCGCGCTGATCACCACCGGG
The DNA here is from genome assembly GCA_022826305.1 of Gammaproteobacteria bacterium. Lineage (GTDB taxonomy): Bacteria > Pseudomonadota > Gammaproteobacteria > Arenicellales > Poriferihabitantaceae > Poriferihabitans. The sequence goes on from JAJDVC010000060.1 coordinate 1,910, forward strand.
TTGATCTCTCCTCCCGGGGTCGGAACCGTCATGACGATCTCGTCCACGCCGGCAACCCGCGCAGGTATAGCGGCCATGAGAACCGATGACGGATAGGCGGCTTTCCCGCCGGGCACGTAAATGCCCACGCGCTCAAGCGGCGTGATCTTCTGGCCGAGAACCGTACCGTCCGGTTCCGTATAGCTCCATGAGGCAAGCTGCTCCCGCTCGTGAAAACCGCGTATCCGCGAGGCCGCGGCTTCCAGCGCCCGGCGGACTTCCGGGTCCGTCTGCGTATCCAGGTCACGTATTTTCTCCGGAGGCAGCTCCAGGGTCCCAGGCGTCAAGACGACACCGTCCAGCTCTCGCGTATAGCCGACTACTGCGTCGTCCCTTCTGGCGACGACGTTCGCGATGATCTCGCGCACTACCCTGTCGATCTCGTCGCCGCCGGCAGTATCGCGCCTGAGCAGCCGGTCGAGGCGGCTGCAGAATCCGGGCACCGAGGCATTGAGCTGTACGAACACGGTACAGGGCCTCAGGCAAACTTGCGGGTCAGGTAGTGGCCCGGAATGCGGCGGATGTTGGCGCCGATCTGGGCAAGCTTCTCCTCGATGCAGTCATATCCCCGGTCAATGTGGTAAATGCGGTCGATCAGGGTTTCCCCTTCGGCTATCAGGCCAGCCAGGACCAGACAGGCCGAAGCCCTGAGATCGGTCGCCATGACCGGTGCCCCGTGCAACCCTCCGACCCCCTGGATCACCGCCGTATTGCCATCCAGTTCAATGTTTGCACCCATGCGCTGCAGCTCGTGCACATGCATGAAACGGTTCTCGAAAACCGTTTCCACCACTGTGGCCGTCCCTTCGGCAATAGCGTTCAGCAGGACGAACTGGGCCTGCATGTCAGTGGGAAACGCCGGGTAGGGCGCCGTGCGTACATTCACGGAACGAATCGGGCCTTCCGGGGCCTTGAGATACACCCAGTCTTCCCCGGTCCGGATCTGTGCTCCGGCTTCGCGCAGTTTTTCGAGAACGGATTCAAGCTGCCGCGGCAGAACATCCCGCAACCTGATTTCGCCGCCGGAGATCATGGCGGCAACCAGGAAGGTCCCGGCTTCTATGCGGTCCGGAATGACCCGGTGATGCGCTCCGCCCAGGCGCGCAACCCCTTCGATGACTATGGTATCGCTTCCCGCCCCTTCAATCTTCGCTCCCATGGCGTTCAGGCAGTCCGCGACATCCACCACTTCCGGCTCCCTGGCCGCATTTTCTATCACCGTCGACCCTTCCGCCAGGGATGCCGCCATCATCAGGTTTTCCGTACCGGTGACCGAGATCAGATCCATGAAGATGCGCGCCCCCTTCAGCCGGTCCGCCCTTGCCTTGATGTACCCCCCATCAATGATGATCCGAGCGCCAAGGGCCTCCAGTCCCTTGATGTGCAGGTTGACCGGTCGGGAACCGATCGCGCAACCGCCGGGCAGGGACACCTCGGCCTCTCCGAATCGGGCCAGCAACGGGCCGAGGACGAGGATCGATGCGCGCATCGTCCTGACCAGTTCATACGGTGCGACCACACTGCGGATTCTCGACGCATCGGCCTCGATGGACAGTTTTTCGTCTACCTGCAACTGGACACCCAGCTGTCCCAGCAGTTCCATCGTCGTTGTAATATCATGCAGATGGGGAATGTTGCTCAGCGTCAGGACTTCCTCGGTCAACAGCGAGCAGATCATGCTCGGCAATGCGGCATTCTTTGCCCCGGAAATCCGAAGGGATCCTTTCAATGTGCCACCGCCGGTGGCAATCAGCTTGTCCATCTGGAAGGCATGGTCCGAGAAAACACCGGCTATTCTAACGTAATTTCGGTCTGCGATTCGCCGGTCGTGATTCCGGTCACGGCATCGGCGGAGGTGACGGTGTACGGTCGCATCGACAACGGCATCCAGATCAAGGATGACGGCACCAACTCGACCACCGACATGGTGACCGGCGGGTCGCGCTTCGGCTTCAAGGCCAGTT
>JAJDVC010000090.1 GCA_022826305.1 Gammaproteobacteria bacterium
TCAGCCATGCCAGCCGGTTCATCATGCACAGCCAGCCGTGGGAAACGGGAAGGCGGCCGCAAGGCCCGCCGCGTCAAGCGCCAGACCCAGACCGGGTCACAGGCTGTCTGGGGCGGTATCGCGGGCGGCCAGTACAGACCCCTTGGCGAGACCGCGATGGACCGGATACACGAGGCGGCTCTCGACCTGCTCGAAACGCTGGGTATCGCCAATGCGCCCCGGGAACTGAGGGATATCGTGCTGCCGAAGGGCTGCTTCATGAACAGCCATGACCGACTGTGTATCCCGCGCGCACTCATGGAGGACATCATCGCCAATGCGGCGCGCAGTTTCGTCGTGCATGCCCGGGGCGCGCGCGCTGGCAGGGACGATATCGAGTGCAGCGGTTCGAAGGTGTACTTCGCCACCTCGGGGTCAGCGGTCACGACCTTCGAACCCGATACCCGGACCTACCGGGCATCGACCCTTCAGGATATCTACGACTTCACCCGCCTGTCGGACACGCTCGAACACATTCACATGATCGGGGACACCGTGGTGCCGACCGATGTTACGGACGACTTCGAACACGACATCAACATTCCCTATGCCATGATACGGGCGACCGAGAAACCCTTGTGCTTCGCGTTTCGCAGTTCGGCATCGGTCCGCCCGGCAATCGAAATGTTCGACATGGTGCTGGGCGGCGAAGGGAGATTCCGGGAGAAGCCCTTCGCCATCTTCGGCGGCTGTCCGATCGTCTCCCCCCTGCGTTTCGGCCTGGAAAATCTCCAGGTCATGATGGAAGCCAGTCGACTTGGCCTGACGAGCGATCTCGCGGTGGCGCCACAAAGCGGGGCAACGGCACCCGCTCCGCTTGCCGGCATACTGGCCCAGGTCATTGCCGAGACCCTTGCCTGCCTGGCCGTGGTCAACCTGATCCGGCCGGGCTGTCCCATGGCGTTCGCGGCCTGGCCCTTCATCACCGATCTTCGGACCGGCTCCTTCTCCGGGGGCAGTGGCGAAGAGGCCCTGCTGTCTTCCGCCGCTGTCCAGATGGGACACTACTATGATCTGCCCAATTCCGTGGCGGCCGGCATGACGGATGCCAAGATCCCGGATGTACAGCACGGCTTTGAAAAGGGCATCACGCTGGTGCTGGCGTCCATGGCCGGCGCCAACCGTGTCTGTGAAGCGAGCGGCATGATGGGCAGTCTCATGGGATGCAGCTTCGAATCCCTGGTTATCGACAATGAGATTCTCGGTGTGGTGCTGCGGGCAACCCGCGGAATCGAGGTGAACGAGGAAACCCTGTCTCTCGACGTCATCAAGGAATCGGTGATCGATCCCGGCCACTTCCTCGGCCACGACCAGACCCTCCGGTACATCGAAACGGAATACTTCTATCCGGCCCTGTCCGATCGCGGCCCGTCTGCCACCTGGGAACAGGCAGGTTCTCCGGACCTGTACGAACGAAGCCGGGAAGTGGTCAGGGATATCCTGGACAATCATCATCCCGTCTACATCGACTCCGAAACGGACCGGGTCATTCGCGAGCGGTTTCCGATCCTGCTCCCGACCTGACCGGTCGCTGCGACACCTTGCAAGGCGGACCGGATCCGTAACGGCACAGGTCGCCAGGATGTGTTCGTGCGGATCCGGTATTCAAAACAGGCGGATCATTCGATAGAATCATTTGCATCTGGACAATCCGGCGGCAGCGCACTCAGGGAAAAATGCCGATATCACACAACAGAACGAATATTGACGGCGTGATGGTTTCGACGGACCATTTCATCGGAGGCGAACGGGTTCCGTCTGACGACACGTTCGAGGTTCGCTCGCCGCTGGACTGGAACCGGAAGCTCGCGGACATGTCGCGCGGGAACGCCGATATCGCGGAACGGGCGGTCAGCGCATCCGTCACCGGGTTCCGGGTCTGGTCCCGCCTCAAGCCGCAGGAACGCAACGACCTGCTGTTTCGCCTCGCCGACCTGATCGACGCCCGTGCCGACGACATCGCTCTGGTCGAATGCCTGGACATGGCCATGCTGCTGGAGAGCCTGAAACTGCGGCTGATCCCGCGCGGCGCGCTGAACTTCCGCAACTATGCGCAGCTGGTGGCCGAACACCAGGAGCGAAGCTGGTCATCCAGGGGTACTCAGAATCGCATCATCCGGGACCCGGCCGGGCCCGCAGTCGTGATCACGCCCTGGAACGCCCCGTTCATGCTGTCCACATGGAAGCTCGCACCGGCGCTGGCTGCCGGCAACGCCGTTATCCTCAAGCCCGCCGAATGGGCGCCCCTGTCCGCCAGCCTGCTGGCCGATCTGGTGGACGAAGCCGGATTTCCGCAAGGAGCCTTCAACGTGGTGCAGGGATTCGGCGGCGAAGTCGGTGCGGCGCTGGTCTCCGATCCCAGGGTTCGGCGCATCTCCTTTACCGGCTCGCCGGAAACCGCCCGCCTGATCGGCGTGGCAGCCGCCCGGAACATCGTCCCCTTCACGGCGGAACTGGGAGGCAAGGGGCCTCTGGTCGTTTTCGCCGACGCCGATATCGACGCGGCGGCGAAAAAGGCCGCAGCCCAGTTCGAGGACTCCGGCCAGGTGTGCCTCGCCGGTACCCGACTACTGGTGGAATCTTCCGTCAGGGACCGTTTCATGGAGCGCTTCGTCCATCACACGCAGGCCCATGTCTGCGGCGACAGCCGCGATCCGGCCACCACGCTGAGCGCAGCCATTCACCCCGAACATCTTGCCCGCGTGGAGGATTTCGTCGAGCGGGCAAGGGAGAACGGCGATCGCATTGTGTTCGGCGGCAGGCGGGTGTTCGATTCGAAACTCTGGTACGAGCCGACCCTTGTCGAACCGAAATCCAACGATTCGGAGATCGTGCAGAAGGAGATCTTCGGCCCGGTACTGACCCTGCAGACCTTCGGGACGGAACAGCAGGCCATCAAGCTTGCCAACAGCACGCAGTACGGGCTGTCGGGAATCATCTATACCCGCGATACCGCCCGGGCGCAGAGGATGGGAAGGGCCGTGCGCGCCGGAACGGTCTGGGTCAACACGTTCCTGGTCCGCGACCTGTCAGCCCCGTTCGGCGGCTACGGGATCAGCGGTATCGGCCGCGAAGGCGGCGACTATTCGCTGGATTTTCACAGCGACCTGAAAACCCTCCAGATTCTCGACGGATCGGTCTTCGGTCCAGCCTGATACGAGACGCTGACTCGACCAGTTGCCCAGTTACGCGCAGGAACGCAGGTTATCTGAGCAGACCGCCGCCGCCATGCCGACAACTCGACAAAAGCACATGCGATACGATTCGTGGCTTGCTTTCCTGTTAAACCTGTTTCTCGAATTTAGTATTGTTTATCATATCAACTAAATTTATAATATTTTATGAATTTATAGATTTCCTAGATAATGTCAGCATGGGCGAAGGAATTCGACGATGAATCCGAAGGTAGCGAATCCGGGGAAGATACTGCACAAGCCCTTGAACCGTCGGAACAGGCACTCGGTCCCGTTGCGTCGCCTGTACAGTTCCCGATCGTATTCCCGGGGAGCGGTACGCTTGCGCCACAGCGGAACCACGGGCAGGAACCTCCGCTCCCGCACCGATTGCCGGGTGGCTTCCTCCTCGCATGCCCGGTCCATGAGCAGGGCCGGATCTGTCCGATGGCTGCGGCAACCATATGCAGCTTGATGTTCGTCCGTCCCGGGACTTGCCGGCAGATTGCGGTCCGTTTTCTTTCGCGCCTCCATGTTGCCGGGATGCACCTCGGATGCCGGTGCTGTCCAGTCCGTACGCCGCAACCCGGATGCACACCATCCGCTCCCGTTGCAACTGCTCGAACACCCGGTCGAGCACACCTTTCTTCGACCACCGGTTCATCCGTGTAGAGCGTGTGCCGTCGGCAGACCACACCACCTGCAGCCGTGTTCCGCCACATGCAGGATTGCGTTGAGTACCTGCAGATTCGACAGACCTGCCTTCCCGCACAACTTCGGGAGCATCTGTTTATTCAATCATGTCAACACACTCTAATACTACCAAAGGCCCATGACAGAATTTACAAACCCGTTTCGACCCGGAGCAGGGCATCAGCCTCCCTATCTCGCCGGACGCCAGGAAGAAAGAGCGGAATTCGAGCGTCTTCTTCAGCAGACCATCATCCTCGAGAACATGATTCTTACC
>JAJDVC010000011.1 GCA_022826305.1 Gammaproteobacteria bacterium
CTTCGGGATACTCGCGGAAATTGAACTGCTTGCGGGTTTCGATCTTGGGCTGGCCGAAGTAGTGGCTGATGCGGGCCTGATCCTCGGGCGACAGATCCTGCCCCCGGAACAGCAACAGCGAATGCTGGTCATACAACCGGCGGATTTGGTTGAACTGGTCCATCGACAACGGCCTTGAAAGGTCGACGCCAAGGACCTCCACGCCGAAATTCGGCATCAGGGGTTTGGTTTCGATATTCATAACTGCATTCCTGAATTAGGCTTTCTGCCCTCCACCACGCCTGCAAGTATAGCAAGCCTGACCAGGTCGGCCAGCGATTCCGCATCCAGCTTCCGCATCAGGTTGGCCCGATGCGTCTCGATGGTCTTGGGACTCACGCTGAGCAATTGGGCGGTCTCGCGGTTGGACTTGCCGCTCGCCACCAGCGCCATGACCTCCCGTTCCCTGTCGCTGAGACGGGACAGGGACGTCCGCAGCAATTTCGCCTCCTCGAGTTCGCTCCGGTTATAGGCATCGGATTCAATCGCCCCCTGGACCTTGTCGATCAGCGCCTGGTCGCTGCAGGGCTTTTCCAGGAAATCCAGGGCGCCGAGCTTCATCGCCCGGACCGCTGCCGGAACATCGCCGTGGCCGGTCATGATGATCACCGGAATGTCGATGCCCCGGGCGCGAATCAGTTCCTGAGTTTCCAGCCCGCTGTATCCCGGCATCCGCAGGTCCAGCAGAAGACACGCGGGACCGGTGTGATCGTAACCTTCCAGGAATTCAGGGGCCGAGGCGTACAGGCGGGTCTTCAGGCCCACCGACTCCATCAGGTAGCTCACGCTGTCGCGCACCCCGGCGTCGTCATCGACGATGTAGACGATTCCCTTCATGCGCCTTCGATCCGGGCATCGGGCAGATTGAATGTCAGCCTGGCACCGGTGGTATAGCTTTCGTCCACCCGCAAACGGCCTCCGTGGGACTCGACGATCGTCCGGCTGATGGGCAGGCCCATGCCGAGACCGGAGTCCTTGGTGGTGACATAGGGCTCGAACAGCCTGCCGACAATGTCATCGCTGATCCCGGACCCGTTGTCGGAAACGCTGACTTCGCAGCCGGTGCGCGAATCGTGGACCACGCTCACCGACAGGAAGCGATCCTGCCCCGGCGCCTGTTTCAGGGAATCGATGCTGTTCCGGATCAGGTTGAAGACAACCTGCTCCATCTCGATCCGGTTCACCTGTACAAGGACCGCCGCATGCGGCAGGTCCTTGCGCCACTTGATGCCGTTTCGCCGCAGCGATGCCTCGGCGAGTTCGAACACCGCGTTCACGATTTCGACCATGTCGTGCTCGTTGACGGACGGAACGGAATTCCGCACGAATTCGCCGACGTGGCTCAGGATGGCTTTTGCCCTTTCCGCCTCCCTGGTGGACTTCTCCAGGGCGTCGACCACTTCCGGATACCGGTCCCGGCAATTTTCCAGGCGCCGGAGGGAGCCCCGGGCATAGTAGGTGATCGCCGTCAGCGGCTGACTGAGCTCATGGGCCAGGGCCGATGCCATCTCGCCCATGGAGGCGCGGCGCAGCACCGCCGCCATCTGCTCCTGCTGCTGCCTGATCTTCTCTTCCGCCTGCTTCCTTTCCGTGATATCGGTTCGAAGGCCGACCACGCCGCCGGTCCGGGTGCGCCGGTCGGTGGCCATGATCCATCGGCCGTCGGAGAGCTGAACCTCCACGGATCCCTTCTGGTTCAGGTAATCCGCCATGCGCTCCTCGAGCCACTCGTCCACGCGGCCGACGGCTTCGCGCACCTCCCCGGACCCGGCGCTGATGCGCAACAGGTCCCTGAACGATACCCCCGGATTCAGCTTGCCCCGGATACTCGGAAACAGGTCCACGATACGGGAGTTGGAGGCCACCAGGTGCCCGTCGCTGTCGAACAGCAGGAAGCCGTCCGTCATCGATTCGAGGGCCTCGTCCAGCCATTCCTGGTTCGCTCTCAGCTGCTCCTCGGTTTCCCGGCGTATGCGGATCTCCTCCCTGAGTTCACGGTTGCTGGATTCAAGGGCCGCGGTGGCGTGCCGAATCCGCTCATCCAGTTTCTCATAGGCCTGGCGCAGCTCCCGTTCCGCATGCTTGCGGATACTGATATCCCTGACCAGGAAAAAATAGCCGAGGACCCGGCCGTCCTGCACGTCCGGGATGTAATTGAGATGCACATCACGGCAGACGCCGTCCCGGTAGGTGATCGTGCTTTCCTGGCTGACTTCCTTCCCGGAGAGCACCTGTTCCAGCAGGGTCTCCACCGTATGGTAGTGCTCGTCGGTGAACAGGTCCCGCAGCGACATGCCGATCAGGTCGTCCCGGCTCAGGCAGTACCAGGACTCCAGTTGCCGGTTGGCGAAGACGATGCGCTGATTGAGGTCCACGTAGCCGGTCATGGCCGGCAGGGCATCGACGATCTGCTGCAATCGATTGTTCTCCTCCAGCAGCCGGGAGAAGTCGACGTCCGGGTTTCCGGTACGCAATACCGCCCTCCCTTCCCCCGCTTTACGGGCATTGGCAGGAGAAACGTCAGGTGCGTCGCCGATACGATTCATGTCATACCGAAACCGGAAGACAAGTGATCCGGACAACGATACCATTATCATGGGCCCCATTTCCAACCAACTCCCATGAACGATCCCGCAGACCTGTCCTCCTCCGCGCCGCACGAGTCGCCGGACCAGCGCATGCAGGCCGCGCTGAACCTGTACCGGAATATCATTGATGATCAATCCTGGTCCATCGATATCGCGGCCCTGTGGCAATACCGCCTCGCCCAGGTGCGCAAGATGATCGATGCGTCCGGGTTC
>JAJDVC010000033.1 GCA_022826305.1 Gammaproteobacteria bacterium
ACATCGCGGCCAGCGAGATACGGCGGAATCCTGCCGTTGCCCGGATGGAACAGATTCAAAAGGGGCGTGTCAGGCATGAAACGACAGACTGTGATTTATAGTGTTGGCACTGCATGCCGATCAATCGTCGCCAGCAACGCCTCTATCCAGATGTGCACCATCCGTTTCCGCTGCAACTGCTCGAACACCCGGTCGAGCAGGCCGTTCCCGATCACCGGTTCAGACGCATGCAGATCGTGCCACCTGCAGCCGTGCTCCGCCACACGCAGGATCGCGTCGGATACCTGCAGATTCGACAGACCAGCCTTCCCGTGCAGCTTCGGGAACAGCGGCACAATCCGTTCGTATTGGTCAGACGTGAATTCCATTGGTTGATCCTATCTCCGATCATAAACAAAATCAATATCTTATGATCACAGCCTGCTTGTCCGGTCATGTTGACACACCCTGATCAGGATACTGTCTTTCCCCCATGACCCAGGTCTCCCTGATCGAACGGTCATCTCCGAGCATCTGCAGGGCAAACAGGGTTTCCATGATTGTTGATGCACAGGCCAGCCGGCGTGTGACAAGCGGCGTCGATGCGTAATCCAGAACGATGAAGTCCCCTTCCTTGCCCGGCTCGAAGTTCCCTATGCATCCATCCAGATCAAGTACCCGCGCTCCCCCCAGGGTAGCCAGGTAAAACAATCTCAGAGGAGAAACCACATTGTGCCTGAGTTGCTGTACCTTGTACGCTTCATTGGTCGTGCGAAGCATCGAGAAGGAGTCCCCTCCTCCCACATCAGTACCCAGGCCGACCCTGACGCCGTGACGGTCCGCCTCGCTCAGGGGAAACAGGCCACTGCCGATAAACAGGTTCGAAGTGGGGCAGTGGGCGATATTCGAGCGGGTTTCCCGCATCCTGCCCCATTCCCGGTCACCGAGATGAATGCCATGGGCGAAGACTGACCGGCGGCCCAGCAATCCGCATCGGTCGTAAACATCCAGATAGTCCCCGCAATCCGGAAACAATCGGACCACCCGGTCACATTCTTCCCGGCTCTCGGCCAGATGCGTATGCAGGTGCACACCCGGGTTCTCGGTCAGCAATCTTCCGGCCTGCCGCAACTGGGCTGCACTCGAGGTCAACGCAAAGCGGGGCGTTACCGCATAACCGAGACGGCCCCTGCCATGCCAGCGCCTGATCAGTTCGGCGCTTTCAAGATAGCCGGTTTCAGCCGTATCGCACAGGTCCGCAGGGGCATTGCGGTCCATCAGTACCTTTCCGCATATCATTCTGAGATTGCGCTTGTGGGCCGCCTCAAAGAACGCCTCTACGGATTGGGGGTGCACCGTGCCGAATACCAGCGCACTGGTCGTTCCGTTGCGCAACAGCTCCCGGATGAAGAACTCGGAGGTTTCGTGTGCCCTGACCGGATCCGAAAACCCGAGTTCGGCAGGGAACGTGTAGGTTTCCAGCCAGTCGATGAGTCGGGCGCCATGGCTGGCAATCACTTCCGTCTGCGGATAGTGGATATGCGTATCCACCATCCCGGGAACGAGCAGGCCATTTTCGTGACGGGTCCAGCAATCAGCGCCCCGGAACCTGCCTGCAAGCCGCTTCGAATCGCCGCAGGCCACGGTCCTTCCGTCCTCCAGGACCAGAATCCCGTCCTCGAAATACTCCCAGGCATCCTGATGTTCCGTCGGATCGTCCAGGCAATGAAGAATTTCTCCCTGGTGCACGGTCAGTGACATGTTTCCCGACTAAGAGCCCTTGTTGTCTCGAAGTATAGTCAAACACCCCGCACCATGTAAGGTAAACCGCCCGCAAGATCCAGCACGGGACTATTGACCGGATGGTCAGAAAATGACACAGTTCCGGCAGGATTTCCGGTGACAGATCATGAGGCTTGCTGAACTCAATCGCGCAGACAGGACGGACGCGCAGGCTGCCTTCAGCCAGTGCTGTACCGCTACGAGATGGATACGGAAGATGACGGACGACCGACCCTATGCCACCCTCCAGGCACTGCAGGAACATGCGCGGCAGGTCTGGCGGAGCATGGGCCGTGAAGACTATCTCGAGGCATTCGACGGTCATCCGAAGATAGGCGACCCCGAATCCCTCAGGGAAAAATACCGCAGGACCCTGAATACCGCTTCCGGCGAACAGCATGCAGTAATCGGGGCGCCGGAGGCAGTGCTGGATGGGCTGGCCCGTTACAACAGGCTGTATGAAACCCGGTTCGGCTTCATCTTTATCGTCCATGCCAGTGGAAAGTCGGCGCAGGAGATGCTGGATATCATGAAATCCCGGATCGACAACGATCCCGATACCGAGATCCGCATCGCTGCCGAGGAACAGGCTAGAATAACCGCCAAACGGATCAACGGACTATTCTTGCCCCCTGCAGCGCCATGAGTCAGATTACCTCCCACATACTTGACACATCCGTCGGCAAGCCTGCAGCGGGCATACCGGTCACATTGAGCACCCGCTCCACAGGCCACTGCACCGTGCTGGGGAGCGGCATAACCGATTCCGACGGAAGGGTCCGCGATTTTCTCGATGATGACGTCGTACTGCCCGAAGGGATCTACTGCCTGAAATTCGAAACCGAACCCTATTTCGCCTCGCGATCCGTCAGGACATTCTACCCGCACGTTGAAATCGTCTTCCATATCAGTGCGGACGGACAGCATTACCATGTCCCCCTGCTGCTGAACCCCTTCGGCTATTCAACCTACCGCGGAAGCTGATCCCGGAAGCCGCACGGTCGGCCGACATGTGCTGGACACCGGCCCGGCCAACCGGACGGCGACTGGCAGCATGATGTCTTCCGGCCGGGGGGGGCTACCTGACCTTCACCTCGTATCCCGCATACTTGCGGATGTTGATCACTCCGCTGTCAAGGATCAGATACTGGCCCTTGATGCCATGCAGGACGCCGGATATCTCGGGCGTCCTGTCAGCGTTCAGGGACTTCACCGTCTCGGGATAACGGGTTACGGGATAGTTCAGGCTGACGGGGGCATCGTCGAGTTCCTCCCAGGCAAAATCCCCATGCTGTTCCCGTATGGCTGCAAGCATGTCTGCAGAGTCCGCCACAAGCGAATCCCGCAGCGCCGACATGTCGAGCACTTCGGGCGTTCCCCTCAGCATCTTCCTCCAGTCCGTACGGTCCGATACCCGACCCTTCAGGGCGACTTCAATCAGCCCCGAGTGATACCGGTTCCTGACGCGAAACATGGCAATGGCCTGGCTCGCGCCCTGGTCAATCCAGCGCGTCGGAATCTGGTTGATGCGGGTAATGCCGACCTTGATGCCGGAAGAATTGGCCAGATAGACAACATGATCCTGCATGCAGTGGGAATTCGCCCAGTCCGCATCCCTGCACGTGCCTTCCCAGTAGTGGCACTCTTCCGGCTTCATGATGCACATGTCGCACTCGGCGAGAGACCTGAAGCACGGATAGCAGTATCCCTGTGAAAAGCTTCTCCGGGTCCTGCGGCCGCAGGCAATGCAGGAAATGACTCCGGTAAACTCCAGCGTGACCGGACTGCCGACCCGTTCGGAAATCCCGAACAGGATTTCGCCGACCGGCATCCGGTACGAAACGGGATCGGTGGCAGCAACTCGCATCTTGCGCAGGGCGCCGGTCGCAACTGCATCATTCATGGTCCTGTCGTCTCTTGCGGTAATGACTGATCGGCAGTCCGGTCGCTCCCGTGCCATATCTGGACAGCCAGACTCGCCGCATCCCCCGAACATAACACATCCCCTTCATGTCGAGCCGGGATTTATCAATTCACGGTGGTATAATCGGAGCATGTGGATTCTGGGAGTAGCAATTGAATGTCTCGTTCCGAACGCATCGCACAGCATTATCACGATCTGCTTGAACTGATCGGAGAGAGCCCCGAGCGGGAAGGTCTTCACAGAACCCCCATGCGCGCCGCCCTGGCGCTGGAGTTCCTGACCCAGGGCTATTCCCAGAACCTTGACGAGATCGTGAACGGTGCGATATTCGAATCCGACAATGACCAGATGGTGATCATCAAGGACATCGAGTTGTACTCGATGTGTGAACACCATCTCCTGCCTTTCGTCGGAAAGTGCCACGTCGCCTATCTGCCGGCAGGCAAGGTAATCGGTCTGTCGAAAGTGGCGCGTATTGCGGACATGTTCTCCAGGCGGTTCCAGATACAGGAGAACCTGACGGAACAGATCGCCCATGCCATCCAGTCCGTAACCGAAGCGACCGGCGTGGGAGTCATTATCGAGGCACGGCATTTCTGCATGATGATGCGCGGGGTCGGCAAACAGAATTCGGTGATGAAAACCTCCATGATGCTCGGAAGATTCAGAACCGACTACCGCACGAGAACGGAATTTCTCAACCTGACCAGCAACTGAACCCGACCGGGTTGTGAAACTGCTCCTGATTGACGGGCCCAATCTGGTCAGGAGAATTTACGCGGCACTACCGGAAGCGGAAAAGGCACGCACGGACAACGCGAACGTTTCCGGTATCGCCGTCTCCTGCCGACGTTCCATCCAGCGCGCCGTCAACCTGCACCAGCCGACACACTGTGCTGCCGTGTTCGACCATCATGGGAAAACCTGGCGGCATGAAATCTTTCCCGACTACAAGAAGAACCGGCCGGCCGTACCGCCCTTGCTGCACCAGTCCATGTCATCCATCGTCGAGGTGTTCCAGCACCTCGACATCCGGTGCCTGTTCATCCACGAATACGAGGCCGATGACGTGATCGCGACCATCGCCACGCATCTCTCCGCTCGCCGGGGACAGGCAGTCATACTGACTACCGACCGCATCCAGTGCCAGTTGCTGCGGAACAACATCCGGATTTACGATCATTTCAGCAAGCGTTTTATCGACGAACAGGATGTCCGCAAGCGGTTCGGGGTGGCGCCGCAGCGCATTCCCGATGTCATGGCCCTGTGCGGGGACACCGGAATCAGTGTTCCGGGGGTGCACTCGATAGGCATCAAGACCGCCTCCAGGCTGGTACAGGAGTACGGCGACCTCGACACCATCCTGGGCAATCCGGACAGGATTGCAGGCGCACTGGGCAGGAAACTGAAGCAGGATCGCGACAGTGCCGAGATTGCCTTCAGGCTGTTCAGTCTGAAAACCGATGTTCATCTGGGAATCAACCTGAAGGAACTGAGAATGAACCGGAAAGGGTTCCCGCGATGCTGAAATGGACCCGGTTCCTGCCCTGGTGGGTACCGGTACTCGCGCTGGTGCTGGCAGTGGTCTGGGGACAGCGTGTCCGGATCACCGAACAGGCCGTCATCCGTATCCTGGAATCCCGAGGAATCGCGGTCCGGGTACTTGAACTGGAAACCGCTGAACTGTCCGGGGCCACGATCAGCGGCGCCCTGCTGGATTTCGGGCGGTTCTCGCTGACCTTGCAAGGCGTTGAAGCCCGATACACCCTGGAAAAGCTGTTCAGGGGGGACGTGGACAGCCTGACCATATCCAGCGCAAGCGTCAGGATCAAGCCCGTACACGCCGGGGATGAGCCTGACGATCGACCGATATCCCTGGACGCCATGGCGAAACTGCTTGTGCCCGTGCTCGATACCAGGCTGCCCGTCGAAACGCTCGAGGTGGACCGGCTGGAATTTGAAGGCAGCAGCCCGGCGCTGCCCCCGGGCGGACGCCTGCTGATCACGTCATTCGGCCGGGAAATGCAGCTGCAATCGTCAATCCGCAGCGCAAGGCTGACTGTCAGGAAATCCGGGGCGGGGATCAATGCGACAGTGACCGATGAACAGGGAACCGAAACCGCCCGTATCGCGCTGTCGTTTTCCCGTGATGCGGACGGGTCGATGACAGGGATTTCCGGCATGCTGTCATCGGACACTTCCCTGCTGGCGCCGTTGTTCCTCGAGGATATCCAGGCGGACTGGTTCGGCGTTTCCGGGCAGGCCACTCTTGACCTGGTCGCAACCTCTGACGACAACGCCGGCTGGAACCTGTCGGTTGCGGGGACACTGCCGGACGTGACGTACCGGAACATGTCCATGGACGGCCTGACCGTCGAAATCCGCCTGGGGATATCGGTAACCGGACTGACGCCCTCGTTCTCATTCGATGCGGAAGGCCTGTCCGGGATACGGGCGAGCAGACTCGTCGCAGGAGACATGTCCATGACACAGTTGCACTGGCTACCCGCCGGGATGCTCACCTGGAATGGCTCCGATGTACATGTCTCATTCGTGCGCCCTGCCGCCCTGTCATTCTCCGGCCTCACCGGAAAGCACCTGGAAATGGGCAAAACCCGGATACATCCGGCTGGAAGCGCAGTCATCCGGCGCGATACCCTGGAACTCGTCCTGGATCAGCCTGCGCCCGCCGGCTCGGCCCTGCTGCGGATCGGTGACACAACCGTACGCGACCTCAACGGCACCCTCTTCGGACAGCTGGAATTCCGGAACGGCCGGACCGGAGGGCAATTGAGCGCACCCACCCGGCTTGAATTCACACAGATCCTGATGTCGGGAATCCGGATCGGACCCGGTCATGCCAGCCCCGTCCTCTCGTTCACCGCGTCCGGCAAGTCCACGACAGTAGAACTGCATCCAGCCACGTCATTTCATGCAGATTCGATGCAGTCTGCTGACACGAAGGTCCTGAATGTCAACCTGAACCTGGTCGACGGCACCCGGATAAGGCCCGGATCAGCCGGCACGGCTTCTCCCTGGTCGCTGTCGGGCGGATCCTGGGAAATGGCGCCGGCGGAACTGGAAACAGGGAACCTGCACATGCGTGCGCGGCAGATGACGCTCGACCTCGCCAGGGCCTCCGTCGATTCCTCGGAATTGCGCCTCGATCTCCAGGACGTGGTCCTCGAGACGCCGGAGCGGACCCATCATCTTGAAAAGGCCGTTCTGGACGCCTCGATCAATGCAGGAGAAGTGGAAGCGAAAGGATCATTCGTCATCCGGGGCCTGCCGACAGAATTCCGGTTCGACATGCAACAGGACATGCAATCCGGTTCCGGAACAGGCAGGATATCTCCCGAACATGCAATCAGCCTTTCCGACCATGGCGATTCCTTCCTGAAGCTCCTGATGCCGGAGGAAACCGCACTGAATCTTGACCAGGGCACACTCGGTTTCGAGTATCAGCCGACCTGGCACGACGGCAAGCCGGCCGACCACCTGCTCGAGGTTTCGCTGGGCAACCTTTCCGGACGCTATGCGGATCTGCTGTTTTCCGGGCTGAACCTGAACGGAAGCCTGTTTTGTGCTCCCGACAACCCGGACGGTTCCTCGCTCGGGATCGAGAACATCCGCTACGGCGTCGATATCGAGAACCTGCAGGCCGGGCTGTGCGTCGAAATGGACCCTGATGGTCAGCCACCCCGCTTCCATGTCCGGGATATCCGGACCAACTTTCTGGGCAGCAGCATCCGTGGCACGGATTTCGTTTACGACGCCCGGAATCCCCGTAACCACCTGTCATTGTCCGTCAGTGATCTGGACATGAACAGGCTGGTCGAGCTGCAACAGTTCCAGGACCTTTCCGTTACCGGCACGCTGGAGGGCCGGTTGCCGGTCATGATTCATCCGGACGGCGTCTCCATTGCCGGAGGTCGGCTTACAAGCCGACAGGAAGGCCGCCTGCATTACCGGCTTGATCCCGCACTTGGGGAATCCGCTGTCAATCCGGCCATCTGGCCAGCCCTGAAGGCGCTATCCGACTTCCGCTACGAGCTGATCGACGCCGGGATCGATTATCAGCCGGACGGGGAACTGTCTGTCCGGCTGCGCATCGAGGGAAGCAACCCGGAATTTGAAAACGGGCGTCCCATTCACCTGAACATCAACAGCCAGCAGAATGTACTATCCCTGCTAAAAAGCCTACAATACACCGATAAGCGGAATGTCGGGCAGGAAACCGGAATTCTCCCCAGGAACCTTGTCAACGACGCACTTGAGGCGGGCAGCAGCGAAATCGATGCCGGAAACTGAGCACATGAAACCCGGGAACCTCCGCATGACCTGTCTGGGCCTGTTCGCCAGTATCGTGCTGGGCGGCTGTACCCCGAAGGTGGAGGTAGTCGCACCTGCCGAACCCGTGACCATCAATCTCAATGTCAAGATCGAGCATGAAATCCGGGTCAGGGTCGAGCAGGATCTTGAAGAACTGTTTTCCGAGGAAAGCGATCTGTTTTGAAGCAGGATCCGAACATGAAAATCCTTCGCACCAGCATCTTTCTGTTTTCGTTTCTGATGGCATCCGCAGCATCGGCCATGAACCTGACTGAAGCCAAGTCCATGGGGCTTGTCGGCGAAACGCCGCAAGGATACATCGCGGCCGTCAGTACGCCTGACGATGCAACGCGCAACCTGATCAAGACCGTCAACGAGAAGAGACGAACCAGATACCGCCGGATTGCCCAGGACAACGGAACCAGTCTGGAAGCCGTTGAACTGGTTGCAGGCGAAAAAGCGATCAGGAAGACCAGGCCAGGCCACTACATCCTGCAGAACGGGGCGTGGATCAGGAAGTGAACGGGCCTGCCCGGACAGACCATTCACCTGCCAGGTAATGCCGACGTGGCACTTTGGGAAAAGATGGTCATCGGCATTGCTGCCGTGCTGATACTGTTGTGGATGTTACCGGGAACCCGGAACATGGTGGAGGCCAGCCGTGATGCGCCCAAGGACTGGATGGGTGTTCTGGTACCGATCGCAGCAGTCGTGCTGTTCGTCGTGTTCCTTGCAGTCATGGTCTGAATGCACCGGGATCCGGCAAGGCGGCACCCCCGACCAGATCGTTCAATGGACATGGCACTGACTGCATGAAACGGACCATTATTGCGGAATGGAGAATTCATCCGGGAACCGGGGCGGCCTCATGAACAGCACACAGGCGGACAATGTGACCATGAGCGGGGGAGGCCTGTATTCCCTGGCGACGAAAGGCGCCAAGGATGTCATTGATCTGGCAACACCGAGAGTCATCGAGGCGGTAAATTCGATGGACCTGTCTGCATCTGCATCACGCTTTACCATGGCAGATGTGGGTTGTGCGGACGGAGGAACATCCCTTGACATGGTCAGGGAAGTCCTGACCGAGGTTCAGAACAAGGCGCCGGGCTGCCAGTGCACGGTTGTCTATTGCGACCAGACCGCCAATGATTTCAATGCGCTGATCGATATTGTCCACGGCAGGACCCGGTTCAGTTCCTGGCTATCCGACATGCCCAACGCATACTCACTGGTTTCCGGCTCGTCCTTTTATCTCCAGGCGGTTCCCGACGCATCCCTGGATCTGGTGTTTTCCGCTACCGCCATGCACTGGCTGTCCCGCAAGCCCTGCGACCTGAACGACCATGTACACGTGGTCGGCGCCAGCAACGAGGAATACCGGGCCTTCGCGGACCACGCCAGGCAGGACTGGGAAACCATCCTGCTTTGCCGCGCCCGTGAACTCAGGCCGGGAGGCAGGATGGTCCTGGTGAACTTCTGCCGGGACCCGCAGGGCCGGTACCTTGGCAACACGGGCGGCGTCAACATGTTCGATACCCTGCGCGATATCTGGAAGGAATTCCTCGTATCGGGAAAGATCACCGAACAGGAGTACCGGACCATGACGCTGCCGCAGTACTACAACACCGTGGAGGAATTCACCGCACCCCTGCAGGATCCCGCAAACCCTGTCTACCAGGCCGGCTTGCGTCTGGAGGACATCGAAACCCGGATCGTGCCCTGCCCCTTTGCCAGACAGTATGCCGTGGACGGGAATCCGGAGCAGTTCGCGGATGGGCTGATTCCCACTATACGAAGCTGGAACCAGAGCATCTTCCGCGCAGGCCTGTCCGCCAGGCGAAGCAGACAGGACAAGGATGCGATCATCGAGCAGTATTACACTACCTATCGGAACAAGGTACTCGAAGACCCGCGGGGACACGGAATGGACTACGTACACGCATACATGACCATATCCCGCATCTAGGCGCGCTCGCGCGCCCAGCGGAGGATGCCTGGATTGACGGAGGGTGTGGATCATGCCACGGCCTCGACTACCTTGTCGGCATCGAGAAGGCCGATTTCGCCGGAGATGAGTTTGGGCAGGAGCAGATCCCGAGCCTGTGCAGGAACACGGACCTCTCTCCTGACTGTCTCCATTCGGCCGAAGAATGACGAAATACGTTCAGAAAACCTGATCAGCACCGAATCAGGTGGTATCACAACCTCTGTATCCCGAACCACCTCGGATCGAGCGGCGGGATACGTTGCGCCGTCAGCCAGATTCGCAAGATGTGCAATATTCTCCGGGTCTGTTGCAGAGAGATGTACAACCTCCATATGTCGGGCTTGCCGGGGGCCGAGTACGGCAAATCCGGTGCTCCCTGTCAGCTCGGTATCGGCTGATGAGCGAGCAGGATCCATTGCCGGGTCGCAGAGGTCGGCTTCGGTGACAATCTCCAGGCGATGCCGCTGGGAGTGCCGTGAGCCTGACACGACTGAAGCTCCAGGCCCACAGCGACCCAGGCCTGCTGATTCCCCTGATCGTGGTAGAACATTCCTGTTCGCCCACTGGATACGTTTCCGAGGTCCGATGCCGGGTGATCAGTAGCCTCGGTCGAGCCGTACGGCATGTGCCCGATGGCGGGCATGGATCAATCTCCTACCATCAGGATCATTTCTCGTCGCAGTCTGAATTAAAGATAAGAAATTTATCCAGCAAATACAATTGACTAGAATATGATGTCAGGTTAGTATCAATCGATTGATACTAACCTGACATCATCATGCTGGAAATTTCGGAAGCGGACGTACTCAAGAGTCTTGCAAGAGACAATCCCTGGTGGGCAAGTGGAAAAATGGCCAATCTCCCGCAGAACCTGAAGGAACGCGCCTATTTCGGGCCCTTCAGGAATATCGCCCTGAACTGGGGTGTGCACCGTTCCGTGATACTGATGGGCCCGAGACGTGTCGGAAAGACGGTGATGCTTGGACAGCTTATCAGGCATGTCCTGTCCGAAGGCTTCCCGGCCAGTCGACTGTTCCTTGCTTCGGTCGATACGCCCCTGTACAGCGGCATGGCGTTGGAACGGATACTCGCGTTGTTCGAAAAGCAGAGCCCGCACGATGCAGATGCCCGTAGAATGGTGATCTTCGATGAAATCCAGTATCTCAAGGACTGGGAAGTGCATCTCAAGACGCTAACGGATCGATACCCCCATACACGATTCATCGCATCCGGATCGGCAGCGGCCGCACTCCCGCTAAGGAGCCGCGAGAGCGGTGCGGGAAGATTTACGGAATTCCACCTGCCACCGC
This sequence comes from Gammaproteobacteria bacterium, assembly GCA_022826305.1. Lineage (GTDB taxonomy): Bacteria > Pseudomonadota > Gammaproteobacteria > Arenicellales > Poriferihabitantaceae > Poriferihabitans. Next base: position 11,318 of record JAJDVC010000033.1, read on the forward strand.
TCACATTTTCCGAATTTCTGGATTTCAGAGGAGTCGAGGATGTTCTGATAAGGGCGGGTCGCAACGAAACACAACCAGAAACCGACGATATAAACCAGTTGAACCATGAATTCATCGGATACCTGAATCATGGAGGCTATCCTGAAGCGGTGCTCAATGAGCATGTCCGTCAAGATGTAACACGTCATCTCGGTCGGGACATCATCGACAAGGTACTCCTCAGGGATCTCCCGAGTCTCTACGGAATACAGGATATCCAGGAACTCAACCGGCTTTTCACCACCATCGCCTATCACTCGGGTCGGGAAATCAATCTGGAGGGCCTGGCGTCGAATTCGGGAGTCAGAAAGAATACGATCGGCAGATATCTGGAGTATCTCGAAGCGGCTTTTCTCATCATCAGGGTCCGGCGGGTCGACGACTCGGGCAGGACATTCCAGCGCAACAGACAATTCAAGGCATATCTGGTCAATCCATCCATGAGGACCGCCCTGCTTTCTCCGATCGACGGGGAAGATCCCGCCATGGGGAAAATGGCGGAGACGGCCGTATTCAGCCAGTGGTCCCACTCCGACCTCCTGAAGAACATCTTCTATGCCCGATGGAAGAATGGTCGCCATACGCTGGAAATCGATCTTGTGGCACTTGATCCTTCCGAGGAATTCAGACCCGCCTGGGCAGTCGAAGTGAAATGGTCGGACCGCTCTGCAGACCACCCCGAAGAACTGGAAGGGCTGGTGGAATTCGGCAGGAAGAACCGTCTTTCGACGGATTCGATCAGGGTGACCTCCAGAACCCTGAAAACCATGACCAGGATCAAAGGGATAGAAATCGAGCACATTCCCTGTGCTCTCCTTTGCTACCGGATCGGCAAAAACGCTACGAAATGCTCGCAGTCCCGGTTTCCCGGCCCGCCATGATCCGGAGTGGTGGGATGAGCCCACCGACCCACAATTCCCGGTCAAACGGCCGGGGGCCTTCGGTCCCGATGGTGGAAACAGGCAGTACGGTCAAGGCGCAAGTCCGCTCAACCCGATATTGCCGAAATCCTGGATATCCAGCGCAGGATCGCACCAGATCCCCTTGCTCGTGAAGTCGAACAGCATGGCGACCACGGTAATGAGAACCCATGTCGGCGGGGAGCGGGCGGCCAGTGTCAGCCAGGCACAGATCAATGCTATGGCCCAGATTCCGCAGAATGCCACGAAAAGGCAGTTCGACTTGATCGATCCGATCAGGTCGAAAGTGTCATGGCACAGGATTCCCGTCTCGAATGTGCCGCGACCCTTGCGAACCTGTCTGAAGTTCCAGAGTTGTGATGGCGCAACCTGTTGATTTCAGTTGACATGTCCGGAATCGAGTGATTCGTTGCCGGGAACACTGCCACAGTCTGACGCCGAGCATCCGGAAGGCTTCGTGCTGCAGGGTAACGGGACGGGTCAGGATGTCGAAGGGCGCGGATCCGGGCAACCGGGAGCACCATGCGGTTTCCGGTGACGGTGGCGAGGTGACCGGGCAGTGAGCGGAATCCCTGCACGGGCAGGCCGTCGTCGTTGCACCGCTGCCGGGACCCGGTCCGGGGCCACGACCGAGGCGCCGGCAGCCGCGGTCGCATCCGCATCCTCGTCATCGAACAGCAACGGGGCGAGTTTCCGGCGCATGTACCATGCGACATGGTATGCAAGCATGCACGGCAGGACATGGGCGTGCACCCGATCCGCACTCCGGTGGAATACCGGCCGCACCTTCAGGTCAACCGTCTTCAGGTTGCGGAAGGCCCGTTCCACCCTGCTCAGGCGCTGGTACGCGCGTACCATGGCCGAGCCGGCCAGCTTCGGTTCCTGGTTGATGCGCGCCTCCGTCAGCATGCCGCGGTCTCCCGCCAGTACCACCTTCGACAACCCGCAACGCTCGCGCAGCTGCATGATCTGCCGACCCATAGTCTGCGGATCGGGCGGGTTCCCCTCGGACACCTCGACCTTGCGGCCTCTGCACAGTGAAAACCGGAGCGGGCGGCGGGTACCATGTGGCATGGGTGGAAGTTCCGGTAATTCTTTGCCAATTCATTGAATCATGCCATGTAACAGAGGTTCCACCTTCCTCCCTCATGCATTTTTCGGGCTAACAATGGGTTGCAGCTTGTTTTCGAATTGAACAGGGGATCGAGATGACACGAGTCGACGCAAGGGTCAGGCCATTTGCACATGATATCCAGGCAATCGCCCAAGTAGAGGGAATCGGGTTGGAACTGCATGGGAAACGGGTCATGACCGAAACAGGGGAAAATCCGCCATTTTCTGTTCCCCGGACTGTCCCGTATCCGTTCCTGAGTTGACGGGAATATTCGTCGGCGAGGCCTGTCTGGCACAGCGACCTTGCGGCCGCGTTCGTACCTGCAGATGAACCGTGTTGCGTTCTGGCGGCCATGGAGGGCTGATGCCATCTCCTTGCCCGAAAACGCTGCTCATGACGATTTTCTGCGTGGACCGACCATGTTGGGGTAAGATTGCCGTCATGAACGAGCTGCCCTTTCCGAAGCCGCCGCCGGCAGAGCCGTTGCCGCTGGAAACCTGGCTGGACCGGCCCGACCGAGCCGAAGTGGGTCGGGAACCGTTCTTCCGCGGGCGGGACGCGGAATACGGGGTGTACCGTTCCGCCATCACGAGCCTCGACGAAGGCATGATCGGCGGCGGCACGATGGTGTTCCAGGGTGCTCCGGGGGCCGGCAAGTCGGCGCTGATGGCGGAGTGCATGGAGGCGGTGCGGCGTCATTCGACCCCCGAGGCGCCCTGGGTGGCGGCGGCCATGGATCCGGATGCCTTGCGGTATGCCGACCGGGTGATCAGGAAGGTGGTGGATGCGGCCAATGCGGAAAGCGCGTGCCTCCGGGAGCAGGCATCCGGTGGTATTTCCAGAATGCTGGGGGATCTTCTGGAGCGGGGCAGGCAGATACTTCGGGAGATCCCGGATCGGGACATCTCGGTGGGCGGCGTGTCATGGAACGGACGGGAGCGGGAAGTGTCCGCCTCGGGCGTGTTCTCGCATGCCGCGCCGCTGCTGAAGAGGTTTCACATCGTGGTGTGCGTGGACGAGGCGCAGAACACGCCGGTTTCGGTCAACACGAAGGGGGTGATGGACTGTCTGCACCGGGATCCCCAGGGGATTCCCCTGGTGACGGCGTTCTTCGGTCTGAGCGACACCCAGCAGGTGCTGCGCGAGTGCGGCCTGTCGAGATTCGCCAGAGGCCGGGTGGTGACCCTCGAGCGGCTGCCGGATGAAGATTCGGCCTGTGCAATCCGGGACATCCTTGCAGCCTACGGTTTCACGGGCACGCGGGAAGATCGGGAAGTGTGGACGAGCAGGCTGGCCGAACTGTCCCAGGGCTGGCCGCAGCACATCAACAGCGTTGCGGTGGCGGCGTGCGAGATCATCCGTGCCAACGGCGGGCGGATTGATTCGGGACATCTGGATGAGGCCATGGTCGCCGCAGAGGAATAC
>JAJDVC010000109.1 GCA_022826305.1 Gammaproteobacteria bacterium
CTGGTTGGCGATGGCGGATTCGGCCAGAATCCCTCGGTGCTTGCGACAGCGGTCGAGTTGGATCTCGGCATCATTTGGCTGGTGATGAACAACAATGCGTTTGGCACGATCGCGGGATTGCAAAAAGCGCATTACGGCCTGACGTATGGCACCACTTTCCCGAGCCCTGCCGGCACGCCGCTGGGCGTTCCGGACTATGCCCGGATTGCCCGGGCATATGGGGCCGAGGGAGTTCGGATTTCATCTGCCGATGAACTCCTGCCAGCCTTGCGGGCAGCCATCGCAAGCGGGAAACCGACGGTTCTCGATGTCCCGATGATCAACAACCCCACGCCGACGACGGGCCACTGGAACATCCTCGACATCTACTCACCCGACAAGGATGTGAATCACGTCACGGCCTGATCCTGCTGCATGAGACGCTGCCCGCAGCAGGGCATTGCCGGCAAGGCCCGGGCGGCTTCGGGGATTCAGCACCATGAATGCCTGGGTGTCGGACACCGTCTCCGGCGTATCACATGCCCCGGCCAGTGCATCAATTTAATCCGGTAAACATGAAAATATCAGATAAAATTGAATATCTCTAAAATTTATGATAGAAATTTGCGATGTATATCTGGAGACGGCGCCAAATTGTAAGCACATTTCGTGCAGCGAAAATTACAGGGTCATCCGATTGAAGAAGTAATCGTGGTTTCCTGGCGGTCGACATTGAGACCGCCTGTCATCGTTGTTGTGCCGGTCTTGGCTCCATTGTCCTGTTACAGCTGAAAAAAGTGACCGGCCCTGTTGAATCCCATGGAAATTCCTGGAGGACATTGCCGGTGGATCAACAACAATACCGGTAGAGACGAAAGGCAGTGAAGGACAATGTATGCATAGCGGTTGTGGGGTATGGCCTGATCGGGAAGCGGCAAGTAGATGCCCTGTGCCGATTTCCTGACTTGTCAGTTGCCGCCATTGTCGAGCCAGATGAGGAAAGGCGAACACAGGCCGCGCAACTCGGGGTTCCGGTCTTTACAACCCTGTCGGGGATGTTTGCCCAAGTCGCGCCGGACGGCGTGATTCTCGCCACGCCAACACCGCTTCATGTCGAGCAGGGCCTTGCCTGTATCTCGCGGAACTGTCCGGTCCTGATCGAAAAGCCCATCGCCGTTTCGGCAGATGATGCACGCACCCTGACAGAGGCGGCAGATGATGCCGGCGTTCCCTTGCTTGTCGGCCATCATCGGCGGCACAACGGGATCGTGCAGGCGGCGAAGGAGGCACTGGCCAGCGGCATGATCGGCGATGTCCGTTCCGTGCAGGCGACCTGCTGGTTTTACAAGCCCGATCATTACTTTGAGATTGCCCCGTGGCGAACGCGCAAGGGCGCTGGACCCATTTCGGTGAATCTTGTCCATGATATTGACCTGCTCCGATATTTCTGTGGAGAGGTCCGTACCGTACAGGCAGTAGTGGCCCCATCGATCCGTGGCTTTGAGAACGAGGACCTGGCCACCACAATACTGACCTTTGAAACGGGCGCCATCGCTACGATTTCGGTGTCGGACAGTATCGTTGCGCCCTGGAGCTGGGAGCTGACAGCCCGGGAGAACCCGGCATATCCGGCGACAAACGAGAGCTGCTACCTCATTGGAGGCTCGGCCGGGGGCCTTTCCTTGCCTGACTTGCGCCTTTGGCGCCATGTTGCCGAGCCGGACTGGTGGACACCGATCAGTGCCACTTCCCTGAAGAGCAGGGATGAAGACCCCCTCTTCGTGCAGATGGCCCATTTCGCCAGGGTTGTCAGACGCCTGGAGCCCCCACTGGTATCAGGTCTTGAGGGAATGCGTTCCCTGGAGGTTGTCGAGGCTGTTGCCGCGTCCGCGAATTCCGGTATGGCCGTAACGTTATGAGACCGGATTTATATCGAACGCGCACCTCAAGGTACATGCCCCGGCGCTGCTTCCCTGGTCTGAACCACACGGCGTGCAGTGAGTTTCAGTCAATTGTCCGGTGAGAAGCGAAGATCCTGACACGTGCGAGGGGAACGCCCCGGGCAGGGGCCGCCCGAGGAGGTCGCCCCTGGCCGGAGAGACAATGCCCCATGGCAGGTCTTTGCCCAACACGGCGCCGGGACCCCGCCGGGCGGAATCGCACGATTCGTATTCTGCCAGCGGAAAAGACCACTGGAATCCCGGAGTGCAAAAACCCCTTTTCGGTAATCCGGACGGTCAGGACTTCCCTCTGTCAATACAGTCATCTCGGGCAATCCACGGGGCCGGCGCGGGAGTGCGGCCTTACCCGCGCAGGGAAACCAAGGATTTCTGAAGATCGAAGAATTATATTGCATAATAGAAAATATCTGATATTATAAACAAGCACCATTGTCTCTAAACCTAAGGAGGATCATATGATTTTCAAACTTTCCCGGCGTGCGGCAATCGCTTCGCTCGCAGCGTTATTCGTTGCTTCCGGATTTGTTGCCAGTTCTTCTGCGCAAGACAAAATGACGTTTCGCCTGGCTACATCAGGGTCGGAAACCGATCAGCGTTCGATCGCAATGGCTGAGGTATTTGCCCCCATGGTCGCAGGATTCGCAGACTATCAGCCGGGATACAACGGCACTCTTTTTGCGCAGGGTACCGAGCTTGAAGCAATCAGCCGCGGCAATCTGGAGATGTCGATTGCTTCAGCGCAGGAATTGGCCCAGTTCTTCCCGGAATTCTCGATCTTTGCCACCGGCTATGTACATCAGGACGCTGCACACCAGGTACGTGTCTTCAATGACGCATTGATGGATCCCTTCAAGCAGAAGGTCGAGGACGAGCTGGGCGTGAAACTGCTGTCAGTCATGTATCTTGGCCGGCGGCAGGTAAACCTTCGCCAAACCAAAGATGAATTGACTGTCAAGACTCCTGCCGATCTCGCTGGCGTGAATCTGCGGATGCCGGGTACTGACGCATGGCAATTCCTGGGCAAGGCGCTGGGAGCATCGCCGACTCCAATGGCGTTCACGGAAGTCTATACCGCCCTGTCGACCGGTGCTGTTGATGGCCAGGACAACCCGCTGCCCACTGTAGTAGATGCAAAATTCTACGAAGTGACCAAGCAGATCGTATTGACCTCGCACCTGGTTGACCTGAACTACATCGCGTTTTCCAAGGCGGTTTGGGATAAACTGTCCCCGGAACAGCAAATTACCGTTCAGCGCGCCGCTGATGCCGCCGCTGCAGTGGGACGGCTGCGCCAGTTGGAGAAAGAGGCGTCCCTTGCTTCTTTCATCGAATCCCAGGGCGTGGAGATATACGAACCTGACGTTGCCGCTTTCCGCGATCATGTGCAGGCACAGTATACGGACAGCGAATTTGCCTCCAGCTGGCCGGAAGGAGTGCTGGAAAGGATCAATATGCTGGGCAAATGATCCCGAAATAAGAACTGCAGCAGGAGCACCAGGTTGCGTCAGTTTTTGAGATTTTTTTCCTTCGGTGCCCAATTCATCGCCGCCACCATGCTGGCGGCGATGTTTCTTACCTTTCTCTTACAGATTTTCTCCCGTTACGTTCTGCAGACACCGTTTGGCTGGACGCTGGAGTTCTGCCTGATCCTGTGGGTCTGGCTCGTCTTTTTCGGATGCGCCTTTATCGTGCATGAAAAGGATTACGTGACGTTTGACCTGTTTTATCTTTCTGCGCCACGTAGGGTACGCCAGGTAATGGCATTGATCACCTGTGCCGCCATCGTCATCGGGTTTGGCTGGTCATTCTTGCCAACATGGGAATATATCGACTGGATGAAGATACGGAAAACGGCAACAGTCAAGATTCCCTTCAGTGGTGAGAAGATCCCGATGCGCACGATCTTCTCGATCTACGCGATTTTCATGATAACGGTTATCGGACGCTATGCCTGGCGCTTTATCGACATATTGCGCAACGGACCGCCCGATGAGGATCACGAAATTCCCGGCCACGAACCCGAACCACCCCATCTGCGGCATGGTGATGACATAGTATGAGTATTGAACTCGCACTGTGCCTGATCACGCTGTTCGGGTTGGCGGGAATCGGTACGCCGATCGGCTATGCCATTATGCTGGCCTCAACCGTTTATCTCGGTTTGGCCGGTGCGGATCTTGCACTGACGAGTGAAAAGATCCTACAGGGTCTCTACAACAGTTTTGTTCTGCTTGCCGTGCCCCTTTTCATCGTGGCAGCAAACATCATGAACGCCGGGACCATCTCGGATCGTCTTTTGTATTTTTGCACTGCGGTTGTAGGAAGATTCAGAGGGGGACTTGGCCATGTGAATGTCATGGCTTCGCTGATCTTTTCCGGGATGTCAGGCTCGGCGGTTGCTGACGCCGCCGGTATCGGCAAGATCATCATCGAGATGATGTCCAAGGATGGTCGATACAGCCGCGGTTATGCTGCTGCGATAACCGCAGCGTCGGCCACCATTGGTCCGATTATCCCACCATCGATTCCGATGGTGCTGTATGCATTGGTCTCCAACGCTTCTATCGGTGCCCTCTTTCTGGCGGGAATTCTGCCCGGACTGATCATGGGAGCAATGCTGATGGGAATCAATTCTTGGATTTCCCGTCGCCGGGGCTTCGCCATGGAAGAACCGGTGCCCCTGAGAAAATTGCCGAAGATCACGGTGACCGCTTTTCCCGCACTGTTGATGCCAGTGATCCTGCTATACGGCATTTATGGCGGCATCACCACACCAACTGAAGCTGCAGGTGTTGCGGCATTCTATGCGCTTGTCCTTGCAGGCGTTTTCTACCGTGCTCTGTCGATCAAGTCGCTTTACGGAATATTCGTGGAAAGTGCACGGGCCTCTGCCGCCGTAGGGGTTGTTATCGGAGGCGCGCTCATCCTGAATTTTATCGTCATCTCAGAGAACATACCCGGCATGATGTCGGAAGCGCTGCTCGGTCTCGACGTCCATCCGATCGTGTTCCTGTTGGCGGTCAATGCACTGGTGCTGCTTTTGGGTTGCGTGCTGGATGCAACAACCATCATCCTGGTGATCGTTCCACTCTTCATTCCAACCTGCAGGGCGCTTGGTATCGACCTGGTGCATTTCGGGGTGCTGATCGTTGTCAACTCGATGATCGGGTTGATCACACCCCCCTACGGCATGCTGCTTTTCGTGATCAATGCAGTCACGGGAATCCCGCTGAAAGAAATCATCAGGGAGATCTGGGCCTTTCTCGCGATACTGATCATCGCCCTCCTGTTTTTGATCCTAACCCCGGACGTTGTGCTGTGGCTGCCGCGCTTCTTCGGGTACCAGGGTTGAGATGCGCCTGTCGGTAGCTACCACTTCGGTTCCGGGCAACCTCCATACCAAGCTGGAAACAGTTTCCGAGGCGGGATTTACGGGCATTGAGCTTCTTGAGCCCGATCTGACCGGTGTTGGGGGCAAGGCAGGAGAGATTGGCAGATACGCTGCCTCGCTCGGCCTTGATGTGGAGGTTTTGCAGTCTTTTCTTGCGTTTGAAGGCCTGACGGGGAGGTCCAGGAGAAACGCGTTCGAACGGCTTGAGTGCACACTCGATCTGATGCAGTCGCTCGGGGCGAAGACCCTCCTGGTGGGCACTTCAACCCATCCCGAAAGCTCGGGTGACCAAGGAGCAATCTGTTCCGATCTTTCGGAATTGGCAGAACGGGTCGCCAGTCGGAATCTCCGTGCGGCGCTCATTGCGCTTCCCTGGGCGCGGCACACAAGAACAGAGATGCAGGCGCTGGAACTGGTCGATGCAGTCAACAGTCCGGCACTTGGCCTGGGCCTGAGTACATTCTTCTCACTTGCTGACGGATCGCAGCCATCGCGATTGCGGCGCATTGCGGGGAGTCGGTTGTTCCATGTGCAGATTTCTGATGCGCCTGCCCTTGACTATGATATTACGCAGCTCAAGAGCCGTTGCGGACTGCTGCCCGGCCAGGGCGATCTCCCTTTGACGGGCTTTGTGCGGATCATTGCCCGCCTGGGATATGCAGGCCCCTGGTCCCTGGCACGTATCGGTGACCTGCCCCGGGGAAGCAGTGACAGTCTTGCGCGGGACGGGTTTCGGGCGCTCGTCTCCTTGATTGACGAGGCTGCACAGGTTGAACCATCCTTGCCTGCGCCGATGCCTGGTCTGCCGCCACGCGTCTATCCCGCCGGTTTTGAGTTCATTGAGTTTGTTGTGGACAAGGAAACCCGCTCCACCCTTACGGATATGTTGCATGCACTCTGTTTCCGAAAAGAGAGGCAGCATGTGTCAAAGCTCGTGGAATTATGGCGGCAGGGATCAATCAATATGTTGGTCAATACGGAAACCAAGGGAATGGCGGCATGTGCGTTCGCAGAGCATGGGCCGTCGGTTTGCGACATGGGGCTGCGGGTCAAGGATGCCAAACAGACCGTCACTCGAGCCACGATGCTGGGCACACCGGAATTCGTTCAGGCAGTTGACGCAGGCGAGCTTGACATACCTGCTGTTCGAGGGGTCGGCGGGACCGTGGTGCATTTCATTGATGAAAAGTCAGATCTGCAC
>JAJDVC010000004.1 GCA_022826305.1 Gammaproteobacteria bacterium
GCATCGCCGATACACTCGGCTGCGATCAGGATCCGTTCGGCATTCATGCCCGACAGTATGTAGCGGAAGCCCTTTCCCTCCTCTCCCACCAGGGCGGATCCGGGTACCGGCATGTTGTCGAAGAAAACCTCCGTCGTGGCATGGTTCATCATGGTGCGGAGCGGCCGGATCGTCAGCGTGTCCGGTGGCGCCTTGCAAAGTTCGACCAGAAGAACGGACAGCCCCTCGGTGCGTTTTTTCACCGCGTCGGCCGGGGTAGTGCGGCAAAGCAGCAGCATGAGGTCGGAGTACTCGGCACGGGAGGTCCATATCTTCTGCCCGTTGACAACATACCCGGAGCCTTCCCTGCGGGCCATCGTGCGCAACGACCCGGTATCCGTCCCGCTGGTCGGTTCGGTGATGCCGAAAGCCTGGAGCCGCAGGGAACCGTCGGCAATACCGGGCAGGAATGCATCTTTCTGCTGTTTCGTGCCGTGCCTGAGCACGGTGCCCATGGTATACATCTGGGCATGGCAGGCTGCTGCATTGCCGCCGCTTCGGTGTATTTCCTCAAGTATTGCCGCTGCAGCCGAGATCGGCAGCCCGGACCCTCCGTACTGTTCCGGGATCAGGACCGCCAGGTATCCGGATCGGGTCAGGGCCTGGACGAATTCTTCAGGATAGGACCGATTCTGGTCGCATCGCCTCCAGTATTCGCCCGGAAAATCCCGGCACAGCTTTCTTGTCCCGTCGCGGATCTCCGGGTGGTCAAGTTCGTAGTTCATGATTTCAGGGCAGGATGCAGGTACTCACGGACAAATCAACGAGTATGGGGAAAAGCGCTATTCCGGTGCGATAATGCCTTGTCAATCAACAGGCTGTAATGAAAAAACGAAAATGACCATGAAGCCGGAGTGTACCACTGGGCCATCGGGATTGGAAAACGCCGACGTCGGGCTGACCTGATTGTGTCAGGCCAGCTCAGAAATATCGCCTCTGGGCCGGTACGGGACAGTCAGCAGTTCTCAACTTGCCCGACCCCGGTACTGGAGGTTTGGACATGCGGCATTGTCGACATGTCGAGACGAACCTGACTCCACAAGCCGCCGGGCGAGCGCGATAAAATCCGGATTCCTGCGGCATCCGGGACCGGAAATGAGGAATTCCATCCAGCTTTCCGGATCTTGCCGTGATGCTCATTAACCTGGAGCTTTCCCGTTTCAGCACGTTCATTGCCATTTTTCGCAATATTGCGAATTTCTCGGCGGCATTGCCCATGGCCCCGGCACTGATCCTGATTGAATGCCGATGATCTGACCCCGGCAGCCCGGACAAGATTTATGGTGTGCTTGCCCTGCATGAGCCGGGATGCATCCGCTCATGTCGGAAAAATGGCGAGCTGTAGAGTTTCCAGAAACGCGGAGGAGGACTTGATCGAATGAGATACGGTTGAAATCATGGTAATCATCAGTCGGCAAGACACGAAGAAATGACCTTGGGGTGCCCACGAACCTACCAGCCTGTCACTATTCATGAGACTGATGAATTCTCCTGATACGGTACATCCGCAGTGAAGACCGGGCGAAGTGCGGAGCGGCTGTTCCGGTGACAGCGTTGCAATGCAGACAACAGGCTGATCAAGGACACCGGATTGCCTGCAGGCTACCCCGAAGAGTCGGGTCCGACAATCCGAACGAGGGTCTGGTTCATGATCTGGTGCTGATTGGTGAGCACATCCCATCCCACCAGGGGAGCGGGCGTCGTCACCGGGATTGTCTTCCGGCAGGAGTCGCGTCGGTAGCCTGATTGATCCGACTGGTTGTCTGCACTAGAATTCTCTCAAGGATCCCTCATCCGGCTCAGGTCACCCCGGTTTCCATGAAAAAGCACCAATACATCACCCTGGAACTTGCACAAGCACTGGAACTTGTGCCGTGCGTCACGTTGAACCGCCCACAGGCCGCGAATGCCTTCAATACCGTGATGGCGCAGGAACTGTACCAGTTGTTCGAGGCGTTGTCGCTGGATCGTGACGGGACGCGGTGCATCATACTGACCGGAGCAGGGGACCGGGCGTTTTGTGCCGGAGGGGATCTCAAGGAGCGCAAGGGGATGGGCGATAGGCAGTGGTACAGGCAGCATCTGGTCTATGAACGGATGGTCCGGGCGATTCTCGACTGTCCGGTACCGGTCATAGGAGCCATCAACGGGGCCGCCTATGGCGGCGGCTGTGAAATCGCCTGCCTGCTGGATTTCATCTATGCCGCCGAGCATGCGCGTTTTGCGCTGCCGGAAACCGGGCTGGGGATCATTCCGGGGGCTGGCGGGACGCAGACGCTGGCGCGTGCGATCGGGGAGCGCCGGGCAAAGGAGATAATCCTGAGCGGTCGTGTCTTCACGGCCACCGAGGCGCTCGACTGGGGACTGGTCAATGCCGTGCTGGAACGGGAGAAGCTGATGCCGGCCGTGCTGGAGGTGGCCGGGCGCATTGCCGGCAATGCGCCGGTGGCGGTCCTGCAGGCCAAGCAGTCGATACGCCGCGGGTTGCAGATGTCGCTGTCGGATGGACTGGCCTTCGAGATAGAGGCCTACAACCGCACGGTACCGACCCGGGACCGCCGGGAAGGCGTTCTTGCCTTCAGTGAAAGGCGGAAGCCGTGCTTCGAGGGGGAGTAGGCCGGGGCTCAGTCGGGAGGAGTTGAGGAGAGGTGATGGCGGTGAAGGGAGTGGAAGTCTGGGGGGTCGAGGTTGAGGGTAGGGAGGCCGCCGTCGCGGGCGAGGTCGGCGATGATGCGGTCGACCCAGGGGAAGAGGATGCGCGGGGCCTCGGCGAGGAGGAAGGTCTGGCGGGCGGGCTGGTCGAGGTTGCGGAGTTCGAAGAGGGCGGCGTAGACGAGTTCGACGAGGAAGGAGACGCGGTCGTC
>JAJDVC010000194.1 GCA_022826305.1 Gammaproteobacteria bacterium
TGAAACTACCCAGTACATTCACAGAATCAAGGAATTGCTTGTGCATTACAGGGAGAATCTCAGCGGCACCTGAAAACGGTCCATCATGGCCTGCGGAAGTACGCTTCCTGGAGGCTGTGCTGTATAATCCTTCAATGGAACCGATTAGCCTGGCACTTACTTACGACGACATACTTCTGGTTCCCGCTCGGTCTGACCTGTTACCGAGTGATGCTCTACTCAAGACCCGATTCACGCGTGGCCTGGATCTGAATATTCCGTTGATTTCCGCGGCCATGGATACCGTAACGGGATCCCGTGTGGCAATTTGCCTGGCACAGGAGGGCGGGGTTGGAGTCATACACAGAAATCTGTCTCCTCGGCAGCAGGCCGTGGAAGTGACCCGCGTCAAGAAGCATGAAAGCATGATGATTACCGATCCGTTGACGGTAGAGAAGTCCGCCAAGGTGCAGGATGTCATCAATCTGATGCAGGAACACAATATATCCGGTGTGCCGGTGACGGAGGGGACACGTGTCGTTGGAATCGTTACCAGCCGGGATCTCAGGTTTCACAAGGACCTTGCTACCAGCGTTTCGGAGGTGATGACCCCTGAAGAACGGCTGGTGACAGTGAATCAGCGCGCGACTTCCGAGGAAATCGAAAACCTGCTGCATTCGCATCGAATTGAAAAGGTACTGGTGGTGGGGGAGAACAATCGGCTGGTGGGTCTGGTTACGGTAAAGGATATCCAGAAATCCAGCGATTATCCTAATGCATGCAGAGACGAGCAGGGCAGATTGCTGGTTGCTGCAGCAGTCGGAGTCGGAGATGATACGGATGAACGTGTGGAACTGCTCGTCAATGCAGGAGTCGACGCTGTTGTTGTCGACACTGCGCATGGTCACTCCCATCGAGTGCTGGATCGGGTTTCCCGGATAAAGAAGACCTATGGCATCCAGGTGGTTGGCGGAAATATCGCAACCGCCGAAGCAGCCCTTGATCTGGTTGATGCGGGTGCCGATGCGGTAAAGATCGGTATCGGCCCGGGTTCAATCTGTACAACCCGGATTGTGGCAGGCGTGGGGGTGCCGCAGATTTATGCGATACAGCAGGTTTCCCAGGCCTTGAAGGAAACGGATGTGCCGTTAATTGCTGACGGGGGAATCCGGTATTCCGGGGATATCGCAAAGGGCATTGCCTGTGGGGCACATACCGCCATGGCTGGCGGTATTCTGGCTGGAACAGACGAGTCCCCGGGCGAAATTGAAATCTATCAGGGCAGACCCTACAAATCCTATCGGGGCATGGGGTCCATAGGCGCCATGCAAAGAGGTTCCAGAGATCGGTATGCACAGGATAATGCCAGCAGCGCCGACAAGCTTGTCCCGGAAGGGGTTGAAGGCCGGGTGCCATACAAGGGATCGCTTGTGCATATTATCCACCAGCTGATGGGCGGGTTGCGGGCAAGCATGGGGTATACCGGCAGCCCGGATATAGAACATATGCGCAATCATACCCGGCTGGTCAGGATTACCAATGCCGGCATGAAGGAAAGCCATGTGCATGATGTCTCGATCGTCAAGGAAGCGCCCAATTATCAACGGCAGTGACTGATCTTTCTGAATACTTAACTTTAACAAGCAAATATAATATATTGATATAGAATCATCTTGTGACTGATTTCAACCAGAGTTTCTCTCCCGTGCGCCAGGATCAGGATGCAATACTGGTTCTTGATTTCGGATCGCAGTATACGCAGTTGATTGCCCGGTGTATTCGGGAATTGGGTGTTTACTGTGAAATTTTTCCGTACGATGCGGACCCGGAGACAATCCGGGAATTTTCGGCAAGGGGCATCATATTGTCGGGTAGTCATGCCTCGACCTATGAAAGCCCGGACATGCGGGTCACGGATGTCGTGCTGGAATCCGGCGTGCCACTGCTCGGTATCTGCTACGGCATGCAGACACTTGTTCATCAACTGGGCGGCAAAGTGGAAAATACCGAGTTGAGGGAATACGGACATGCTGAACTGCATATTGTTGCAGAAAGCGCCTTGACCGGGACTTCTGGCAGGAGCATGGCTGTGTGGATGAGTCATGCAGACCGGGTTACGGCATTGCCGAAAGGATTCGTCGTGGTGGGAGAGACATCAAGTTGCCCTTATGCGATTGTTGCAGACGAACAGCGCAGGTATTTCGGCGTGCAGTTCCACCCGGAGGTCACACACAGTTCGGAAGGACAAGGCATTCTTTCCCGATTTGCCCACGACATATGCGGATGCGGGAATACGTGGGTTCCGGCCAGCATAGCTGAAACCCTGACAGAATCCGTACGCATCGCGGTCGGGACAGAGCGGGTAGTCCTGGCGCTTTCCGGGGGGGTGGATTCTTCGGTACTTGCCTTGTTGCTTCACCAGGCAATTGGAAACCAGCTGACCTGCATATTTGTTGATACGGGACTGCTTCGCATGAACGAGGGAGATCAGATCATGGAAACCTTCTCGGAGCAGATGGGGCTTGACCTTGTCAGGATAAATGCAGCCGACACTTTTTTTTCCGCCCTGAAGGGAATAGCGGACCCGGAACACAAGCGCAAGGTCATCGGAAACCTTTTTATCGAGCTTTTCGAGGATGAGGCGCGGAAGATTCCGGATGCAGGATGGCTGGCCCAGGGTACGATTTATCCGGATGTGATCGAATCTGCAGGTAATCGGCATGGCAAGGCCAAGGTCATAAAATCCCATCACAACGTGGGGGGTCTGCCTGCAGACATGAACCTGAAACTGCTTGAGCCCCTGCGGGACCTGTTCAAGGATGAAGTCAGGAAGATCGGTCGACAAATGGGATTGCCCGAGTCGTTGATCGGCAGACACCCGTTTCCCGGGCCAGGTCTCGGGGTCAGGATTCTGGGGGAAGTGAGACCGGAGTTTGCCGAACTGCTGCGTCAGGCAGATGCCATCTACCTTGAGGAATTGATCGGCAATAACCTATATGACGAAATCAGCCAGGCATTCGCGGTGTTTCTGCCGGTCCGGTCGGTAGGAGTGGTCGGCGACAACCGGTCCTACGAATACGTGATCGCCTTGCGTGCCGTGGAAACCGTGGATTTCATGACTGCCAACTGGAAGCATATCCCACACGATATCCTTGGCAGGATTTCCAACCGGATCATCAATGAAGTGCCGGGCATCAGCAGGGTAACTTACGACATATCGGGAAAACCACCTGCAACCATCGAATGGGAATGATTCCATGTCTGGCACTGGCAGGCACCTACAGACATCAAACAACACATAACTCATTGTATTAACTCGCATATTCTCATTTCTGTCTGGCACCTGCTGGCACTGGCAGGCACCGCCAAGCAAACTTTTTCAATGGTATAAATCGTGGTATTGTCGCCCTCAAGATCAGGGATTCGACAAAATACCATGCCATGTTGTTCAGCACATTCATGGTATTTTTTCCCCTAGCCCGAACATTGCACGAGCACGGAGAAGTTGGCGAGATTGACGATATCAGGAGACGGTGAGGTCGGTATCGAGGACAGGGAGCGGTTTTGCCCGGCATTTCCTGCGGTGCAAGCCGCTTCGGAGAGCAGTCAACAGGCAGTC
>JAJDVC010000057.1 GCA_022826305.1 Gammaproteobacteria bacterium
GACTGATCCGCCGGGTACGACCCGGCTGGATAGGATATTCGCGCAGAAGCTTGATGTGTATCGACTGCAAGATTCGGGCGCAAGGTCAGTAGTCCGAAACTGTACAACTGATCCAGAATCAAGTGAAGCTGACCGTAATTGTTGAACCGTTCGTCGTTTTGCAATTTCGAAACACTATAAAAACCGGTTGACAGTACTGCACACAATTCAAGCACATAGTAGTCGGGTCTTATCTCGGTAAAGTTCGGCCACTCCAAAAGCCCTACTTCATACTTTCTGAAATCTATGGACTCCGCTACTGGTTGAATTTCAGAAGATACGTTGTTTAAGTCATAAAAATTTTCCAGTATTTTTTTTTCTTTGCTGCCCTGTCGTGATATCTCCTTGAAGTTTTTACGAAGTAAGGCCATTGTGTCTACATTACAATTGACCTCTGCTGCGGTTCTCATCCTCCAGTCCTTGAAGATCGCCACATCTTCGGCAACATCAAGAATAGTGTGTATTGCCGAATGGCGTTTGTCCTGTTCAATATTATTGAATAAGTTCCCTACCTTGTCCGGATCACCTTCAATAGCCTGGAGATAATAACCCTTGCAATATGACAGGAACCCGAAAATCCCGTAATAACGATTCATGACATGCGAGGCACGTACTATCCTGAACAAATCCAGTGGAACTCCTCCATGTTCTCTGACATTGGAGGATTTACTGACATATAGGATCAATCTCATGACGAGGCCGTATATCCACATGAAGATACTGAAAAACAGGAAACAAGGGCAGAGTGAACGTCGTATTTGATTACACTGAAAAACAACGTTCCAATCAGATTTGGATAATGCGGTTCCACACCCATTAATTACCATCGGATGTGGAACCGCTTGCGAATGTAGTTTGCAAAGCCTCCTTGCGCTGAATCCCGATATCCCTAAACGGTAATATCCTTCTCAACCTCTGCAACTTTGCGACGAGCCAGTGCCAGATTGGCTTTGGCCTTGTCCAAAACCACGTAAATAAACAACGACTCGTGCTGGCTTGTAGGACGTATGATATGGAACTGGGAAGCAAGTGTAATCAATATATCTTCAATTTCACCCTTGATTCCCAAAGACTTCATGGTTTCCATTTTTGCCTTGACTACCTGGGAATTTCCCGCACCGGCGAGTTCAAGGTCCAGGCCGCCGCCCGTCTGCCCGAGATTCAGACCCGACTCGTAGTCAACAATACAGCAACCCAGTGCCCCGTCACACTTCATTAATTCATCAAGACTGCTTTTTATGTCACTCATGGCTATCTCCTCTAGGATGTTGGTTTCATTAATCAGCACCTGATAATACGTGCTACCAAATCACAACTGCGCTGGGAAGCGTGTAACCGAACATGCCAAGCCAGCAAAGCTCTTGGTAGATCAGGATTGGCAAAATACCCTTCGACAGATGCTGGGTGCCGAAAACAGACAGACCAGAATCCAACATTGTCTTTTCACCTCATCAGACTGATTTCCTGCAATTTGCGAGTTCAATACGCACGATAACTGTAATTATCGTGCATACCCGACCTCCGCTATTTCCATATGGGCAGGGGCTGGTAACGGGAGACCGTTCGATTCCTCCACCCTCTGTGTCGTAGCTCACCCCGGATCCTCTCGAACACCGGCTCGAATCCGCCCGCAGGAGTACCGCATCGCAGCAGGTAACATGTGGAGGTGCCTGGAACAATCGAGTGCCCGCACACCGCAAAGAGGAGGTTGTCGCGCGTATAAAACATGAAAAACGAGGGTTTTCGGGTGTTTTTTCAACTTTCCAAATCTACCGGAGCAGGCTTTCGGAAAATGTTTTGCTCCCTGACAACCGGCAACGGCTGTACCGGCAACGGCTGTACCGGCGACGGTTTGCGGTCTTATCGATCGCTTGACATCGCTTTAGAAAAATCCTATTCTCCTACGCATGATAATTACAGTTATCATGCGCATAATCTCACCAAAAATCGGAAAATTTCTCTTTTCTGTCCCCGAACCTGTCCCGGACCAGCGATCGTTCCCCTGACGGGGAAGGCGGACACGGTTGAAAGTGGATGATAACGCCGGGAGCCGATGCGGTCCCGATCAGATTCGGTCGGCGACCGGACGATATCCTGTCAGGATGTCTAATGGAAAGCGCATGGTAATGGCAAGCTGGAGCGGTTCCGGCCCTTGAATCGCAAGGCCTGGAGCCGGATTCGGGCACCATTACCATGCGGCCCTGGCATCTTGCAGTATGGTCAGCAATCTGTCGGACGCATCCTTGAAGGACCCCTTCCTGATTCCGGGCGGGAAGCCGGCTGTCAGGACGTCGAGCTTCTCCATGGGATCGGCGTGGAGGTACATCTCCGTAGCCTGGATGGTTTTATGACCCAGCCATGACGACACCTTGCGGATGTCGCCCGTGGCTTCCAGGATGTGCATGGCGCAGGAGTGCCTCCATCGTCGCCTCCGGGGACAGCGAAACCGTCCACTTCCAGTCTTCGAATCGGTCAGATTCAGATCCCTGGGCACGAGGCAGACCGGGATGTAAATGCATCGAAGAATATTCTTTCGGTCGGGTTCATGTCCGGCTGACCGGGCGGGAATATCCCGGCGCATGGGGAGGATGAGAAACATGGCGAGCTTGTGGAATCGCCGCACCATGCAGAACAGTATGCTCAGGCAAGATATAATTCCTGTTCATTTGTAAGGGTCTGCAGCGTCACGAAGACCATCCCCCAGGAAATTGAAGGCCAGAATCACGATAATGACCGGCACCACGGGAAGCATCAGCCAGGGGTACAGGGCAACCACATTGATATTCTGCGCCTCATTCAGTAAAACTCCCCAACTGGTGATCGGTGGGCGCAACCCAAGTCCGAGAAAACTCAGCGCCGTCTCTCCCAGTATCATGCCCGGTATGGACAACGATGCCGATGCGATCAGGTGGCTCATGAATCCCGGCAAAAGATGCCTTCCGATAATTCGGCCCGGGCGGGCACCGAGCAATTGTGCTGCAGTACAGTAATCTTCTTCCCTCAGGGCAAGCAGCTTGGAGCGGACCGCCCGGGCAAGCCCGGTCCAGTCAAGCACAGCGAGAATCAACGTGATGCCGAAAAACACCAGCAACGGACTCCAGGTTACCGGCAGTACGGCCGACAGGGCCATCCACAGGGGCAATTCCGGAAACGACCGCAGGATCTCGATCATCCGTTGCACGACACTGTCGACAATTCCGCCATAGTATCCTGCAAGCCCACCTATGAGTATGCCAAGAGCGAAACTCAGCACAATGCCGACCAGTCCGATCGTCAGGGAAATTCTCGCGCCGTAGAGAATCCGCGAGAACATGTCCCTTCCCAGCCTGTCGGTTCCAAGCAGAAAGAGATGGCCGTTTTCCGGCGGGCAGTACAGATGGATATCGGTCTCGACAAGCCCCCAGAATTCATAGCGGTCAGCTCTGCAGAAGAAACGGATTTTCTGGATATCGCTTCGATCGTCCGTGTACTCCCGCTTCAGGTTGTCCATGTTCAGGTGATAAGCATATCCGTAGACAAACGGCCCGACCCAGCTTCCTTCATGAAACAGGTGTACACG
>JAJDVC010000074.1 GCA_022826305.1 Gammaproteobacteria bacterium
GTCGCGAGATGCGCCCTGCCGTTCTTCCTGCTGCTCGCTGTGGCGGTACTGCTGATCGCGCTGTTTCCGGACATCGTGACCTGGTTGCCCGGGCGGATGGCCGGGTAGGATCCGTTTCCGGTGTGATGCTACATCACGGCCGGTACGGAGCAACCGATCCGATGCCTGCCTGATCGGACTCACTGCCACCCCGGACAACCGTACATATGGGCACTTCCGGAAGGACATGGACAGCGGGTGCCGCCACGGGCATGTGCAGGCCGAAAGGCCAGTGCCGGCAACGAAAACCGCCTGATCGAAACCCGGATCACCCAAGGCGGAGAGATGGTTAGGGCCGGGCAGCTTGTCGGGAACGCCGGCGCGAAACCCGTGCCCGGCTTCGGCGCCGGGATTCAATCCCATATAACGTAAAACCCGGCCGCTCCCAAAACGGAGGCGGCCGGGCACGTTCTTTTGCTGTCAGGAAAATTCGGCCGGACGGTCCCGGCCGAATCGGAAGTCTTCAGCCGGAGCGTTCGTTGATGAATGACAGGAGCTCATTCAGGGATTTGAACCGCAGGCAGTCCTCCGGTTGCAGCGAGAGGCTGAACTCCTTGTTGGCTTCCTTGAAGAAAGCGACCGCATCCATCGAGTTGATTCCGGCATCAGCCAATCGGGCGTCGAAATCCGGATCGGGGCCAAGGCCCAGATGCTCGTTGACAAGGTTCTTGAGACGATCTTGTGTTGATGACATAGATATTTTCTCCTTTGCATTTGGTGGTTCGTCGGAGTGGAATGCGCCCGTACCGGACAACACGGAACCAGGACTTCGGTACATGTGACGCGCCCTGATCCAGACCCCGCAACGATGGCGCAGCGGGACCATGGTGGGAGTATATTACATGATCAGCCTGTTTTCTTCACCGATGTCATTTCGATGTCATTTCGAGGGAATTCGAGCGCTCCGGGGCTGGTCAGGCTGGCCGAACCACGATCGAACAGCGGGCCGGCCCTGCGCCTCGCGCCTGGAACGCCTCGGCCAGGAAACGAGACCGGCACCCGGGACGACCGCGTCTGAAGAAGGCAGCCGTGCCCGCGGTAACGAAACTGGTCGAGGCCGGCATATCTCCTGGAGAAGCAGCTGAACGGTTCGGGATCGGGTGAGCGACAGCCTACAGCATCGCCGGGAAACTGGCAGCATCATGACTACCCGGATATTGATCTCAGGGAATATTTGGTTGACCTGAACGTAGTATATAAACTACGATCATTCGATGGTTGAGTTGAAGCAAACGGAAACCTTTCGCAAGTGGTTCGCCAATCTCCGAGATGCCAGGGCTGCCACATTCATTGCCTCCAGACTGGATCGACTGGCATTCGGCCACACCGGTGATGCCACACCGGTCGGAAAGGGTGTCAGCGAGCTTCGCATTCACCATGGTCCCGGTTACCGGGAATATTTTCAGCGTGGCCGCGACCCGATCATCGTCTTGCTGTGCGGAGGGGACAAGAGTTCGCAGTCACGTGACATCAGGACCGCACTACGGCTTGCCAAAGAATGGGGAGAATGACCATGACTGAAAAGCTGACAACCTTTGACCCGGCCGAACACCTGAACTCCGACCAGGCCATCGCCGATTTCATGGCAGCGGCATTCGAGACCAGCGACTCGGCCTATGTTGCCCACGCCCTGGGTGTTGTCGCCCGGGCCAAGGGGATGACGGAAATTTCCCGTCAGACCGGGTTATCCCGGGAGCAACTCTATCGGTCGTTCAGCGCCGAGGGTAATCCGACACTGCGTTCAACACTTGCGGTTATGAAGGCTTTGGGAATCCGCATGTCCGTAAAGCAGGCAGAAGCACACTCCGGATAGATGGACAAGACGATCCTGTTCGGAAACGGCTTGATGCCGTGCCTGCGGTCACGAACCCGGCCGGTTCCTGCGTGACACCAAGACGGGCAGCCAGGCAACTCGGGATCGGGTGGTCGAAAGCCTACAGGACCGCCAGGAAACTGTAGGCGTCTTGAGACGGCCGGCACCGCGAGGCTACACTGGGAATCTTCCGGCTCCAATAGAATCAAACATGGACACGAATGCAGCAACAAGGGCAGTTCAGGTATCCCACGGGGCAACTTACCAGGACGTGCTGGATGCACCGCCATACAAGATCGCAGAGATCATTGACGGCACCCTGTATTTGAGTCCGATACCAGCACCCAGGCAAGCATTGGCACTGACCGTGCTTGCAGGAAGTATTGGTGTGCCGTACTCCATTCGCAGGGATGGCCCTGGCGGTTGGTGGGTCTTGAACAAGCCGGAACTGCACCTGGGTGATGACATCCTGGTGCCGGATATCGTCGGTTGGCGTCATGGGCAGATGCCGAAACTGCCCGACGTGGCGTACTTCACCCAGGTGCCTGACTGGGCATGCGAGATTCTTTCGCCCTCGACGAGGGCGCTGGACCTGGGGATAAAGCGCGCGATCTATGCCCGGGAAGGTGTGGCCCATCTCTGGTTCGTCGATCCCGATGCCCGCACCCTGGAGGTTTTCGAACTGCGCGATGGGCAATGGCTCCTGCTGGAGACCCTGAAGGACAACGACCCTGTCTCCCTGCCCCCGTTCGAAGGGATCAGTTTCAGCTTGGGCGGCCTGTGGCCGGACACGGGTTCCGCATCGGATAACGATAACGGGGATGAAGCTGGCTGAAGTACGGTTTCATCCGACCTGTCGCGGGTTCAGTTTTCCCGATTTGATCTTGCCGGTAATCCACAGGTGAGCGCTTGGATTTGTTGGGGATGAAGAAGTATTTTTCCGTAAAAGTTGCCCGGGCATCTGTGCAGGAGTACTGCAGGACGCAGTACGGCATGGCAACCGAATACACGGGAAAGGATTTCCCAGTTCCTTGAAGCAGAATGCGGTGGGATCAATGCGCTGGCGGTTCACCCGATAGAACACATCCGGCGTTCGCAGCAGCCGAGCGACGTCCATACCATGCCAAACAGCCGGATTCGGAT
>JAJDVC010000068.1 GCA_022826305.1 Gammaproteobacteria bacterium
CACGATGGATCAGTGATACCGATCAGCCTGGTATCACTCCAGGCGGCACTGGGGCACACCGACATCACGACCACGACCCGGTACATCAGCCCGAAGGTCGATTCGCTCAGGCGGATGCTGACCGGCCTGGAAACGGTGTAAGGGCAAAGGGGCGGAAGGGAAGGGGGGATTAATGGAAGGGACCTACCCGAAAGGGCTTCCCGGCTCTTGATGGACGATCCGGGAAAGGGGGAAACGGCTATCCTGCTCGCGCGACATCCATCCGTGCAGGCGATCCCGGTTCCTGGTCCTGTCCCCCCTCGAGTCCATCCCCCCTGACACTGCGGCGTCCACGCCGGCAACGGTTCTGTAATCGTGTCCAGTGGTTTTGCCGGTTACCACGATTCAGGCCTGGTTAATCTGGTTTCAGGATGGACCGAAACAAGCTGCCGAAATCCAGCCATTTGTATGGCGTACATTTCAAGGCCCCATGATACAGGTTGAAACCGTCTGCATGGATGTATGTACGCATGCCGTATCAAGGGGAAAATAATGCAAGGGCCTCTCGAAAGAGGCCCTGCGGCCAAGAGACGAAGCCCCTGGGGTGGTTGCGACCATTATACACCTGCACTACGTGATTGGGACATTCTTGACATGCGACATTTTCACTCGGTTCATGTCGCTGCCGTGGTATCGAACGATTCGGACCTTCTCGCCCCGATCCAGATCGTCAGGGAGGAACTGGACAAGCGGGTCGGCCTGCTGATTCCTCACAAGCGTCCGAGCCGAGCCCTGCTTCCGCACACCGACTTCCACAAGAGAATCCGGGCCGGCGCGTTGTCCAGGGCGCAGTTTCCGGACGAATTGACAGACCGGACCGGAACAATTTCCAGACCGGTATCCTGGCAGCCCGATCAGGGGGGATGGGGGAGATAGAAGCAGAAGCCACCCGGAGGTGGCTTCGCGCCCAGCCACCGAAGCGCCTGGGGTGGTTGTGCGTATTATAAGACCTGCCAGAATTGTTGCAAGCGAGAAAACGTTCCGGGGCCGCATTCAGACATGCTGATCCCCGGTGATTCCCGATTGTTCATGAACAGGTTTCATGCAGCAGTGCCGGAATCGTCAAGACCTTTCGGCACTGCTGCATGGGATTCCCGTTCTCCGGACAACTGCTTCAGCCGGCCTGATCCATGTCCTGTACCACCAGGGCAGGTAACAGGTTCCTGCAATAACCGCTTGCAACCGTTTCCGGGAAGGTGTAGGGTTCAATCCAACAGCGGTCCGTCAGTACCCTGAACTGGCAACCCAGGCGCTTCTGGTTCTTCGAAAGCGCGGGGCTCCGGTCCTGAACCTGCTGTACCCAAATTCGGAACATCCTTGCCGGATGTTCCATATCCACCCATCGGGGAAACATTCTCCCCGCATGGGGCATGGCGTTTCTCCGGTGGGTTTTCACAACCACAAGACGGAGAACATCATGTCTGACAACTTCGGTCAGGTGTGGCGTTCCTCCGTCATTTGTAGGAGAATACAACCATGAATACAACAGAAGTGGCCGATCACGTGATCGGCATGAAGAACGCCGACAACCAGGAGCAGCTCGCGGACGCCGCGGTTGCGCTGATCACGAAGTCGCACGACAACGTGATGAAGTCGGTGGCCGAGGTCAAGGCCGAGATCGCCGAGGTCAAGGCCGAGGTCAAGGCCGAGGTGGCCAAGGTCGAGGACAGGTCCGAGAGTCGGCATCGCTGGGTGATCGGCCTGATACTCGCCCTGGCGGGCCTGATGGTCGCCATGCGGGTCTTCCCGCCGGCACCCGTGGGCCCCCAGGCTCCGCTGATCCTGCAGATTCCCGCGAATCCGCAGGTGCCGCAGGTGTCGCAGGACCCATCGGAGCCCTGACCAGCCCCATCCCCCGCTCCGGCGGGGGATCCCTTCACAAGCAATGCCGTCCTTCGGGACGACCATGACAATGTTCCGTCGCCCTCCGGAAGGATGGCGACGATCAACGCGGGCCGCAGGCCCTCATAAACCCGCAGGGGAATTGCCATTCCCCTCGATGGTCATTCGGATGACTGATTCAGCCAGTCCGATCCATATCCTGTACCACCAGGGTCAGTTTCCTGTTCACCTGTACATCCGCATCGAGGGCGAGATGTTCCCGGGGAATGATCCAGCCCGTGAGCAGGGATATCTTCTTTCCTTCCACCCGGACCTTGAACCAGTTCTCGTCCTTGTGGTTCTTGAGATTGATCCGCAGGGATTGAAAGCCCTTCTGCACATCGTTCCAGTCCATATCCTGTTCCTGGGCGAACTTCTTGAAGCCCAGCGGACTCACGACAAACACCCCCTGATCCAGGATATGGATCACGGACTTCGCCGTATTGAACTCCAGCCTGTTGCGGTTGATCCCCTCTTCCATCCATTTCAGGAATCGCTGTCCGCATCCGGATTCGGGACTGGTCTTCCCGTTCCCGGACCCTGTCCT
This sequence comes from Gammaproteobacteria bacterium, assembly GCA_022826305.1. Lineage (GTDB taxonomy): Bacteria > Pseudomonadota > Gammaproteobacteria > Arenicellales > Poriferihabitantaceae > Poriferihabitans. The sequence goes on from JAJDVC010000068.1 coordinate 2,468, forward strand.
GGCAGGGGCCTGCCCATCGACATCCCGAAAGAACAGGTTGACCAGCGATGATTTCGTATCGGGAAAATCGATGGTCTGCGGCGCCTGAGGAACCGGTTCAGGACCAGCCCGGGAATCTGCGGCAGCATCCGGACAATCCTGAACCGGCGGGATGTCATTCTCGGCATCGTTTCCGGATTCACCTGATTCCACAAGCACGGTTCCGTCATGGAAAGGCACCGCATCCGGGTCGTCCCATATCACATCCAGGGGAAACCGCAGCATCGTGAACGTGGTATCCGGCGCCCAGTCATCGCTCCGCACCCGGCAACGCCAGACCGCTTTCCGGGCATCGTTCAGGTCAAGCAATCCCCCTTCCGCCATGATGTCGAACATTCTCCGGTTGTCGGTCGGGATGCCGCCATGTCCTTCCTTCGTCAACTGCTCCCTTATTGCGTCAACTCCTCGCTTGCTCAGCAACCATAACCCCTGATCCGTTACCCATCCGCTTGCGCCCGGGCGGTTCAGGGAAAGCTCTCCGCTGCTGATCAGCAACCGGACCGCGGTCCTGATCTTCATCCACAGAGGCCTTTGCGAAGCAAACTGCGAAACATTCCGGGCTCCCAGGGCCCGTGCTACCGACAGCTGATCGCCCCTGGTCATCAGTTCATGTATCGGCCCGCCCGGGTTTTCCGCAAATGCGGCCAGAAACTCGCCGTATACGTCCTGATCTTCCTGCAGCCACCTGTATCCATCCTCCAGCAGGATGCGATTCAGATAGATGAGAGCGGAGTTCTGATGGTGCGCATAGTTTCGGTTCGGCCGGAACGCAACCCTGATGTAGGCCGCTGACCGGTCACTGGAAATCGGTGCGTAGGCCGGTTTCCAGTCATACAGCGCCCTTCCCTTCCGGTCATGTACAGTGACGACCTGGTCGGTCAGCGGCTTGGCCACGTCATGCAGCAGTGCTGCAGCGAACACGGCATAGGTGTACAGATCGGATTTCCTTGACGCGACTTCCGGACTCGCGCCGACCGGCAGTATCTTGCTCTTCCTGAATCGCAACGCATTGGCACAGGATTCCAGAATATGGGCAATCAGTCCTCCGGGATATGCATGATGGTGAGACTCGGATGCCGGACAGGACTGCACCAGTTCGGCAGTCTGAAGCAGCGAGTAGTAATAGAGCTTGTCGAACAGACTGTCCGACAAGCCGACGATGCTCCGGATTGCAGCAATAGCTTCCCGGTTACTGTCTTGTGACAGAATCCGTTCCGGAGGAAGAACGGGTATGAAACTTCTGTCCAGCTTTGATTTGAAAAATGGTAATTGCAAATTGAGATTGAATCCGTTATAAGTTACGATGTTCGCTATCAGGCGAGTATCATTATACTCACTTGATGGTCCAATCAGACAGGAGGAAGAGATTGTATGTAGGGAGACAACAGGCAAGGAGGAACCAGCAGGAAGCGAAGAGAAGTTGCCGATTGTGTGTGGTAAGTTCGACCTACTGACTTTTAATCAGGCGGTCACAGGTTCGAATCCTGTACACCCCACCACTTTCTCCTGAAGACAATCAGAGCAGTCAGGCGCATTGCGAAGGCCATTTCGTCGGATCGCCCATAATGGACAGCCCTTTCCACCAATCGGTTCAATGGACGGTTTGCCATGAGACCTTTCGGTTATACAGGCGTGTCGACCAGCCGGCAGGCTCTCGACATTCAGATCAGGGCAATGCTGGCCGAAGGCGTGGAGTCTCACCGCATATTTGCCGACAAGGCAAGTTGCAACGGCCTGGACCGCGATACTGTGAACATGATCCGGCTGATCAGGTTCTTCGATGAAAGCGGGGTTGCCGTGCGGTTTCTCGATGACGGCATCAGCACCGAGGGAACCGCGGGGAAAATGGTGATCAACATCCTGTCGGCGATAGCCCAGGTAGAGTGGGAGTGAACCAACGAAGGGAGGCTGGAAGTCAGGTCAAGGGGAATCCGGTTCGGCCACAAGCGGAGCATCGATGCTGATCGTGTACGAACGCTGCATGATCAAAGGCTGGGCGCTACGGCGATAGCCCGACAACTGCAAATCGGCCAGTCTACCGTGTACAAGATACTGAGACACGGCGCGTGAAGATATGCCACAGTCTGACATGCAAGCCAAAAAGCCACCAGAAAATGCGGCTTTGGACATGGCTAGTCATCCGGAATCGTGAAAATGGCCGGATCATACCCCTTTCCCGTGAACCGGGTAACGGAATCCGGCAGCGGCCTGTCAGAGGCACTGGAAGGGAAATAACCCTATCGCCTCGTTAATTGTATACCTGTCGAAACTTCCGGCCGACCTGATACACTTATCGCAAGCTGTGCCCGCCTGATCATTCTGATCGACAACTCGCTGCAACCCCTTGCAACTCGCTAAAGCGATAAGCATGTCCACTCACAGTATTCATTGATCCAGAAATACCCAAGTATCTGTAGACTGTCTTTACTGTATGGTCTGCTCAATTCTTCTTAGCCGAACTTGTGCTGAAACGCTAACCGGGTGATTGGGGAACTGCTCAAGTATGGTACGAAATGTCTTTGCAGCGTCTTCATAGGCTCCAACGTCATACCGGATATAACCGAGTTTCAACAGTGCTTCCGGCACACGTTGGCTTTCAGGATATCTGGTAACGATTGTTTCAAAACCATTGAGCGCCTCTTCAAACTCACGGTTAACATATCTTGCCTCAGACATCCAGTAATATGCATCATCGGCAAGTTCACCGGACGGCCAAGCATGGATCAGTTCCTGAAAGCCCCGGATCGCTTCTTCGTATCGACTTTGCTTGAGGAGTTCAAACGCCTGTTCATACAGAGTCTGTTCTTCCAGGGATACTGCTCCGGCGTTTGGAACTGCCTCTGGATCTTCTGGAGCAGATGTCAAGTTGGTTGCTTGCACGGCACTTCCTTCGGGCTGGTCATTGCTCTCAACAGCCTGAGGAGCAGTAGTACCTTCAGCTATTGTAACCGTACCATGGTCACTACCCGAGGGAACAACCACAATTTGAGCAGGTTCTTCACCTGGGACTGTTGAAAGGACATCGGCACCAGAGCCCTCTGGGTCCTCATCTCCACTAGAAGACCGGTCAAACCCCGAGAGCAGGGTCTGCTGGCCTCTTTCTATGTCAACCAATCGGCGATCTATATCCATCAATTGGTCATGTTGCCGCCGATTGGCGTTATCGACCTCGAACTGCAGTCTTTCTATGCTGTTTCGTAATTGCATCAATTCACGTTTTATTGCAATGATCTCAGAAAGCGTGTGCATCATCGCCTGACTTGGCTCATTCGAGTGACCTGACCCCGGACCAAGTATCGGCTCTGGTACGGAAACAACTGTGGATTGCGCCTCGACAGATAAGGCGGCCGCGCTTATCGCAAGCAATAGCAACATCCCGCTCACCCACATCGCTATGCTCCTAAGCATTGATCACTCGAAATGTGCTGACCAAAGAAATCAGAATAACCCCGTCTGGCCTTACTGATAAAGAATTTCAACCCTTCTGTTCAGCGACCAGACTTCTTCGCCACTTCCAATCGATACAGGACGTTCTTCACCGTATGAAACGGTTTCAATACGATCCGGGCTGACACCAAGCACCAGCATCAGATTGGCAACCGCCTTAGCCCGATTTTCACCAAGAGCAAGATTGTATTCACGGGTTCCTCGCGCATCGGCGTGCCCCTCAAGAATCACATCGACATCAGCAAGGGAATTCAGGTGCCTCGCATGAGCAGTGACAAGGGATTCATTTTCCGGGGTCAGAATGCTGCTGTCATAATCAAAGTAAACTATGCGAGTATTGATCAATTCCATGGTTGCACTGTCCAGTCCCGATCCGGATGTTGAATCTTCCAAACCCAGAGTTGTGGTGGATTCTTCATCGGTCAGACCAGATGGACTCGCAGTACCTGTAGACACTTCAGAACTCATGGCATCTGCAACCTGAACAGAAGTTTCTCCATCTTCTGCAGGTTTTCTTCCGGCACATGCAGATACCACAAGAGATAAAAAAGCTACCGAAAGAAGGGTTCTCAGATTTTGCATTTATGTATCCTCTAAAGTTTTCTGGTAAAAGGGGACCATGCCGGCTCTCGAATTGAGCCGCCCTGCAACTTAAGTACCTGCTGTACCTGTCCATCGGCCGAAACGGTTGCCAAGCCAGCCTTGTTCGCTCTTTGGGTTGCATACATAATCACATCCCCGTTTGGTGCAAACGAAGGGGATTCATCATTACTGGTACTGGTAAGCTCATGCACTGACTGATCATGGAAAGAGTATATCCCAACTTTATATCCATTACCCTGATTGGTAATCAGGGTAATGGACTTGCCATCGGGAGAGTAGGAAGCATTTGCGTTGTATTCTCCCTGAAAAGTAAGACGCTGTGCCAGCCCCCCGGAAACTGGAACACGATAAATCTGCGCCCCTCCTGAACGGCCCGAAGTGAACAGCAGGAATTTGCCATCTGGTGACCATGCCGACTCGGTATCAATGGCATCATGGTTGGTAACACGCTGCAACCCTGAGGTTTCCATGTCAAAGATGTAAATCTCCGGGTTTCCGTCCTTGGACAATGTCAATGCGAGCTTCCTGGCATCCGGAGACCATGCGGGGGCACTGTTCAGACCCTGAAATTCAGTGATCAGTCTTCTCTGTCCCGTCCAGACATCCTGAACAAAAATCGTTGAACGCCCGCTTTCAAATGACACGTAGGCAATATGATCTCCATCTGGAGACCATGCCGGAGACAGTATTGGCTCGGTCGAGTTGAGGATGGTTGTCGGGTTCCAGCCATCTGCATCCGATACCTGCAACAGGTGTTCTATACCGGCTTCCCCCTCCTGCACCATGACATACGCGATACGAGTATCGAATGCTCCGGGTATGCCTGTCAGCTTCTGATAGATGATATCGCTGATTTGATGCGCTACTTTGCGTATCTTTCCGACGGGCACCCTGAACTTCTGACCCACCAACTGCTTTTCCCGATAAACATCAAGCAGGCGAAACCGTACCTCAACGAGGCCATTGCCTATGTTGATTACCCTGCCAATCACCAGAGCTTCTGCATTAATCAGTCTCCAGTCCTTGAAGTCCACGGATTTGAGATCATGCGGTTGTGACAGGTGGTCTGTCCGAGGAATCAACTCGAATCTCCCACTTCCATTCAGGTCCGCTTCGATAATGTCGGAGAGTTGTAACCCATCCTGTGATATGTGCTCAACCGAAAAAGGTACGATAGAAACCGGAATCCTTGCCTCAGTCCCCCGTTTTACCTCTATCGTAAAAACAGCATGTCCCGTTATCGAGTAAGCGCAAAGCACCACAAACAGCGATATGGTCCACACTGTGACACTTTCCTTGCAGATTTTACAAATCATCAGGAGCAAACAATATATTGAACTTACTAATAAACTCATAGTATCTCGGGTCTGGCGGGAAAGGCAGGGGGGATGCTTTTTTCGCCGCAAGCTCTGCAGACTCGTCAAACAACCGATCTCCGCTACTTTCTATCACATTTACCGTCAATACATCACCATTTCTTGCAACAGAAACCTGGATTTTTGCACTGAGCCCCAGCGCACTTCCCGGCGGCCGTCTCCAGTTTCCCTCAACTGAGGCCGCAATACGATCATGAAATGCCGTCAAGGCTTCAATAGCCTCACTCTCAAGCTGTTGCAGTTGTTCGGTCTCCAGTTGTTTTCGGAGCTCTTGCTCCCTGCGCCTGCGTTCGGCTTCCTCTTCCCTGTGCTTGCGCTCGGCCTCCTCCCTGCGCCTGCGTTCGGCTTCCTCTTCCCTGTGCTTGCGCTCGGCCTCCTCCCTGCGCCTGCGTTCGGCTTCCTCTTCCCTGCGCTTGCGTTCGGCCTCCTCCCTGCGCCTGCGTTCGGCTTCCTCTTCCCTGTGCTTGCGCTCGGCCTC
>JAJDVC010000249.1 GCA_022826305.1 Gammaproteobacteria bacterium
AGACACCCGGGAAGCAGCCGGCAAGGCTTTCGACGACTTTGTCCGGATCTACCAGGACAAGTACCCGAAGGCGACCCGGTGCCTGGCAAGGGATCGGCAGGAACTGCTGGCGTTCTACTCATTCCCGGCCCGGCATTGGGCGAGTATCCGCACCACCAACCCCATCGAGTCGACCTTCGCGACCATCCGTCACCGGACCCGCCGATCGAAGGGCTGCCTGAGCCGTGATGGCACACTCGGCATGATGTTCAAGCTCGCACAGTGTGCCGAAAGAAACTGGCAGCGACTGCGGGGTTTCGATTACCTCGCCAGGGTCATTCGCGGAGTTCCATTTGAAAACGGAATAGAGCAGAATCACGATACTGATAATCAATCCCGGGCCGCCTGAGTCGATGCGGCCATACACCACTTTCGGGTATAGCTCTAGCCATGGTTCCACCCGGGCAACGGCAGGATTCCGCCGTATCTGGCCGGTCGTGATGTCGAGAAGGCCCGGTTCGACACCGTGGTGAGGAATCTCTCGAACGGAATTCCTGCAGATGGAGACATGATTGTCTACGGACCGCGCGGCAACGGGAAGACGGAGATGCTCCGTCATTTTGCGAACAACTGCGTGTACGACGGTACACGGCCCTCGATCCTGTGGATGACGCCGGATGACATGCTGTCCCTGGAAGGCATGACCAGAGTAATGGCCAGTCAGGACAAGGGCTTTCCGGACAGATTTTCCCCGGTTGCCGCATCACTCGATCCCGGGATCGCCAGGCTCAACACTGAAGTTGCGGTTGGTCGGAGATCATCCTTCTTCCGGGAAATTCTCGCAAGCCTGTGCGCCAGGAATCCTGTGGTCCTGATTGTCGACGAGGCGCACAATCTGGATCCGGGCATCGCCGGCAATCTCCTGAACGCCAGCCAGGAGATACGAGCGAACCCCGATACGCCATTCTTCCTCGTGCTGGCGGGCACGCCCGGTCTCGTGCCGTTGCTGCAACAGTCCAGTGCGAGCTTCCGGGAAAGGGGCGATGTCGTCGAACTGGGCCGTCTGTCTCCGAAGGATGCCGCGGATGCCCTGGTGCTGCCCCTTGCCGACGCCGGCGTCTCCATCGACCGGGAAGTCGCTGTCGAGGTTGCCGGTCGGGCACACTCCTATCCGTATTTCATCCAGGTATGGGGCAAGGAGATAGCTTCCTGTTTGCATGACAGCGGAGAAAATGTTGTTTCCGGCGATACCGTTGCCGGGGTCGAAAGCAAGGTGAATGACCGGGCCAGCACCATCTACAGTGTGCGACTGGATGAACTTGACAAGATGGGTCTGCTTGATGTTTCCGTACAGGTTGCCAGGCATTTCCTGGAGAACGGCAGGGATCGGATATCGTACATCGGCATGAAGACCATCCTTCGTCAGGCTCACATGGACCTTGGCATGGATGCCGGGGACTCTGCTGTTGCGGATACCAGAGCCCAACTTGTCTCCACCGGTTTCATATGGGATTTCAGTCCGAAGGGTTCCATGTCCACCTGGTACGAACCGGGCATTCCCAGCCTGATGAATCATGTCGTCAATGAATTCCTGAAGGCCGATATGGATGAGGATCTCACGGGAAAACCATCGGCCAGACCCCGAATCTTCAAGGGAGGACTGTGAACAGGGACTTGCCTGCTGACACCGGCCTGGACATGCAGGGCCTGCGGCCTGTTCCTCTAAAGAGGGGCGGGTCATACCATTAGATTCGGTTATAACTCTGTGCCTGGCGAGGACCTGAACGATCACGATGAACTGCGTCACGATGTGGTGTCGCAGACGGCGGTCGACCGGGATACCCCGCTGGCCCGTGAACTGTGCATCCACGTGGACTGGAGGGGGGGGGGGGGGGGGAACAATACTGCAGAGTAGACACAAACAAGGCAATAGCAATTCAATGAACGAAAATCATTCCAGGCAACCAAGCCTCGCAGTCCTGATTGATGCAGACAACGCGTCACCTCGTTTTATCAGCGCAATCTTCGAGGAAGTCGCCAAGATCGGGGAAGCGACCGTAAGGCGAATCTATGGCGACTTCTCCGGCAATCAACTTGGCTGTTGGGACAAACATGTCCAGTCCCTTGCCATCCTGCAACAGCAGCAGCGAAACAATACAATCGGCAAGAATGCGGCCGACATCGCGCTGGTCATCGACGCCATGGACCTGATGTACAAGGAAAATCTTGACGGATTCTGCCTGATCAGTTCCGACAGCGATTTCACGCGTCTTGCACAGAGACTGAGGGAAAACCGACTTGAGGTGTATGGGTTCGGCGAGCGAAAAACACCCGAATCATTCCGCAGCGCCTGCAACCGGTTCATCTATGTCGAGAACCTGGAGGATGAACCCGGCCCCCAGGAAGCTCCAGCAGCAAGGACCAGTTCCGGCAATAATGATGCAGCCACCAGCAGGGCTTCAGCAGAAAGGCAGGACAAGGCCCGTGTCGCTCCCGTGAAGAAAGATCCGCCGAGCAAGGCTGTCCCCATCCTGCTCAAGGCAATCAGGACAACACAGGAACTCGACGACAACCAGTGGATATCCCTGTCCCGTGTGGGCAGTCTGGTCAGACAGCTGGCGCCGGATTTCGACTCTCGAACCTACGGGCATGCCAATTTGAGTTCTCTGGTCAAGGCCACCAGAGTTTTCGAAGTCAGGACCGAATCGAACATGATGCATATCCGTCCCAAGACTCCGAAAGGACAGACATTGTCGGCGATTTTCCCCTGATACTGCCGGAATCTCCGGGAAAGTCCTGCCCCGCAAATCCCGATTGTCCGGAAGCGCTTGCAGAAGAAGATGTCCGGTTTGCCCTGCCGGGACTTGATGCAGCGTTACTCCTCCCGCCGCTCAAGCATTTTCACCGCCGGCAGGCTCCTGTTCTCGATATATTCCAGGAAGGCTCCGCCGCCCGTGCAGATGGTGGAAATGCCCGGCTCCAGACCGAACCGGTCTATCGCCGCCAGGGTATCCCCTCCCCCTGCCACGGAATACCCGGCGGAAGCCACGATAGCCTGTCCCAGCCTTCTGGTACCGGCCGCAAACTGATCCAGTTCGAACACGCCCACCGGCCCGTTCCACAGGATCGTTCCGGCCTGTCGCACCAACTCCCCGTAATATTCCGAAGTCCGTGGACCGATATCAAGTATCCGGTCGGTATCGTCTATATCCCCGACGGGCCTGACAATTGCCGGCGTGTCGTCCGACAGCGTCCTGCCGACCACGACATCCCGGGGCATGGAGATCTCCCGGCCCTGCTCCCTGGCAAGTCCGAACAACCGATTCGCCTCCCCGATCAGATCCGGTTCGTGCAGGGATTGCCCGACCGGATGGCCTGCCGCAGCAAGAAACGTGTTGGCGATTCCTCCTCCCGGCACGAGCAGGTCAACGAAGGAAACCAGGGATTCCAGCACCGTCAGCTTGGAAGATACCTTTGCCCCGCCGACGATCGCCATCAGCGGCCGTGCAGGATCCGACAGCACCCTGTCCAGCCCTTCGAGTTCGGCCAACAGCAGGGGGCCTGCACAGACTTGCGGCGCGTAGGCCGCCACGCCCGTGGTTGACGCCTGGGCGCGGTGTGCAGCGCCGAAGGCGTCCATCACGAACAGATCGCACATTCGCGCATAGCGGCGACTCAGCACATCATCGTTGTCGTACTCGCCGCGGTTGAACCGGACATTCTCCAGCATCGCCACCTCGCCAGGCGCCGGGACAGGCGGGTTGTCCAGATAATCGGTGACAAGCGGAATATCCCTGCCAAGACAGCCGGAGAGATGCCGTGCAACCGGAGCCAGGGAATACCGTTCTTCCGCCCTGCCTTCCGCAGGGCGGCCCAGGTGCGACATCAGCAGCGTACGGGCTCCCGCGTCAATCGCGGCCCGGATCATCGGCAGGGACGCCTCGATCCTTTTGGTCGAGGTGATCATGCCACGGGAAAACGGAACATTCAGATCCTGCCTGACCAGCACGCGCCGCCCGGCAATTTCCATGTCCTCCAGTTTCCTGAACCTCATGACGGGCAGGTCAGGGCGGCAATGCGCTGCAGGCATCCGTCAGCCCGAATGCTCGTCCAGGGCCATTCAGGCAACACGCATCAGTGCCTCGGTGACATCCAGCATGCGATTGGAGAATCCCCATTCGTTGTCATACCAGGCACAGACCTTGACCAGGTTTCCCCCGGTCACCCGTGTCATGCCGGCATCCACGGTCGAGGAGGCGGAAGCATGATTGAAATCCGATGAAACCAGTGGCTCATCCGTATAGTCAAGCACCTTTCCGTCGGCTGCGGATTTCAGGATTGCGTTGACTTCCTCGACGGTCGTATCGCGTCCCGCGGCGAAGGTCAGGTCGACCACCGAAACATTCAGGGTCGGCACCCGGACCGAGAACCCGTCAAGCTTGCCGTTCAGGTCCGGCAGTACAAGCCCCACCGCTGCCGCGGCGCCGGTTCTGGTCGGAATCATGGAAGTGGTTGCCGAGCGTGCCCGGCGCAGATCCGAATGGTAGACATCGGTCAGGACCTGATCGTTCGTGTATGAATGAATGGTGTTCATCAACCCCTTCTCTATGCCGATCGACTCATGCAGTGCCCTGGCAAGCGGCGCCAGGCAATTGGTGGTGCACGAAGCGTTCGAAATGACGGTATCACTCGCCTTGAGAACATCGTGATTGACCCCGTATACCACGGTCGCATCAACGTCCTTGCCGCCCGGCGCGGAAATGATCACCTTTGCGGCGCCAGCCTGCAGGTGCGCACCGGCCTTCTCCTTGGAGGTGAACAGCCCGGTACTCTCATGCACGACATCCACACCCAGCTCCGCCCAGGGAAGCCTGGCGGGATCCCGCTCCGAAACCACGCGAATCCGGTCGCCGTTGACCACGAGATCATTGTCGCGGACTTCCACTGAACCCGGAAACCGTCCGTGAGCCGTATCGTGCCGGGTCAGGTGCGCATTGGTATTTGCATCACCCAGATCATTGATTGCCACGATGCGGATTGACGTATTGCCGGACTCGTACCTGGCCCGAAGAATATTCCTGCCGATTCGGCCGTAGCCGTTGATCGCGACCTTTATAGCCATGCTTGTACCCCCATTCAGAGCCGGAGACCTTCCGGCAACAGTTCATGAAATCTCCTCGACCGCCCTGACGACCGCATCTGCATTCATGCCGAGGTGCTCGAAAACATCTTCGGCAGGAGCGGATTCACCGAAGGACTCGATGCTGACCACGGTCCCGTCAAGCCCCGTGTACTTGAGCCAGCCGGCGCCCACTCCGGCCTCGACAGCAACCCGCCGGGTCACCGAGGCAGGCAGGACCTTCTCGCGATAGTGCCGGCTCTGGGCATCAAACCGGTCTGTCGACGGCATGGACACCACACGGATCCTGACGCCGGGCAGCCGCTCCCTCGCCTCGACGGCGAGCGCCACTTCCGATCCGGTGGCAAGAATGATGACTTCCGGTTCCCCATCGCAGTCCTTCAGGATATAGCCGCCATTTTCTATCAGGGGCAACTGTTCATCATCGCGGTGCTGATGAGGCAGGGTCTGGCGCGAAAAGATCAGGCAGAACGGCTGGTCGGTTGACCGGCAGGCCTGCTGCCATGCAACCATCGACTCGACCGCGTCACAGGGTCGCCAGACCGACAGCCGGGGCACCAGCCGCAGTGTCGCTAGCTGTTCCACGGCCTGGTGCGTAGGGCCATCCTCGCCCAGGCCCACGGAGTCATGGGTAAAGACGAATATGGACGGTATCTTCATCAGCGCCGACATCCTGATCGCATTGCGCGCATACTCGGAAAACATGAGAAACGTTGCACAATAGGGCTTGAACCCTCCGTACAGGGCCATGCCGTTGACGACCGCCGCCATGCCGAACTCACGCACCCCGAAATAAATGTAGTTTCCACCATGGTCAGACGCGATACTCCGGGAACCCGACCACAGGGTGAGATTGGATCCGGCCAGATCCGCCGAACCGCCGATCAGTTCGGGCAGGTGCGGACCCAGTCCTTCCAGGGCCTTTTGCGAGGCTTTCCTGGATGCAATGGATTCCCCCTGCCCGCATGCTGACCTGAGCAACCGGTCGCATGTGCGGTCCCAGTCATCGGGCAACCTGCCTGCCAGCCGTCTCTCCAGCTCCCGGGCAAGATCGGGATACGCCTTTTCGTACGCTTCGAACCGGGCGCGCCACGCCTCCTCGTCCAGCCTGCCCCTGTCGCATGCATTCCAGGCTGCCCTGATGTCTTCCGGCACTTCAAACGGGGCGTACGGCCAGTCAAGCTGTTCGCGGCTCAGTGTCACCTCCTCGGCGCCCAGCGGCGCGCCGTGGCTTGACGCCTTGCCCGACTTGTTCGGAGAGCCGTAACCGATGGTCGTCCTGCAGCACAGGATCGATGGACGATCCGATACTGATCTCGCCGATTCAAGCGCCGACCTGACGGCATCGGGATCATGACCGTCGATATCCTCCTCCACATGCCATCCGTAACTGCGGAACCGACCCGGGGTATCGTCGGAGAACCACTCCCGCACCGATCCGTCTATGGAAATACCGTTATCGTCGTAGACGGCGATCAGCTTTCCGAGTCCAAGGGTTCCGGCCAGCGAACATCCCTCATGGGAAATGCCTTCCATCAGGCAGCCGTCACCAAGAAACACGTAGGTATGGTGATCGATGATCTCATGCCCGGGCCGATTGAACTGTGCCGCCAGCGTACGTTCCGCCATCGCCATGCCCACGGCATTGCATATGCCCTGGCCCAGTGGTCCAGTAGTGGTTTCAACTCCGGGAGTATAACCGTACTCCGGATGACCGGGAGTCTTCGAGTGGAGTTGACGAAAGCGCTGGATCTCGGTGATATCCAGATCATACCCGGTAAGATGCAGCAACGCATAGAGCAGCATGGAAGCATGCCCATTGGACAGGACGAACCGGTCCCGATTCGCCCACCCGGGATTGCCGGGATTGTGCTTCAGGAAATCGGACCAGAGTACTTCGGCGATATCGGCCATCCCCATCGGCGCACCGGGATGTCCGCTGTTCGCCTTCTGGACGGCATCCATGCTCAGGGCACGGACGGCATTGGCCTTGACTCGACGGTTCATATCGGGCATCGAAACTATCCGGGAAGTCCTGTGTCTTTCTGATAATCCGGTGTCAGCGCATCTTGCAACTACACGGCCTTCGTATCAGGAATTCCGCATTCCTGTCATTCGGCAGCCAGCGACGGTTATCCGACAACGTTACAGATTCCCGCACAAGATCCGAAAGGGGAAATATAGCGTTTTTTTCGTGTCGACTAAAGCAGGAATTTGTCATGGCTCCCGGATTCGGCCGGATTTATGCTGCCGTTGGGAATCCCGCTGTTGTGATGGATCCATCCTTTCCATTGTTCCAGCAATCCGTCGTTTGCAGCCGCAATCACGGCACGCTTTCGCAGCCTGCTGCAATCAAGCGGACTGCCGGACAGGGAGGTGGCCGCACCACCGGCTTCCAGCAATATCAGATATCCTGCCGCAAAATCCCAGAGTTTCTGCCCACCATGAAGGTACAGCTGAATCCTGCCGGCAGCCAGCCAGCACCATTCAAGCACCGAGGCACCCAGGTTTCTCTGCGAACGGTAGGGTGGACAGCGCACAAGCTGTGTCGCCAGTTCCCCTGTCAGGCGCTTGTAATCCACATTGGCAATACATTGTGAAAGGGTGTCGGCAGGAGGGCTGGACAGGGGGCTGCCGTTCAGCCAGGCCCCACCGCCCCTGGCGGCAGAAAAGCATTCCTCCCTGATCGGGTCATGGACCACTGCAAGAACCGGATCGCCATTCACGATCAACGCGAGGGAAACCCCGTAGAACAGAAAACCGCTGGCATAGTTGGTTGTTCCGTCCAGCGGGTCCAGAACCCAGTAACCGCAATCCGCCTCATCACGCACCTGAACCTGATCGTCAAAGGACATCTCCTCGCCGATGAAGCCGTATTGCGGACACAGTTCCTTCAGCGCTTCCCGGATAGCCTCCTGCATGGCATGGTCCACATCCGTTACTACGCTGCCGTCCTTCTTGCACACCGCATTCAGCGTCCGTCCGGAACAGGCCAGCAAGGACCTTGCCTGGGTCCTTACCAGATCGACAAGCTCATCAAGCCGGGGGCATGGCTGCTCCACAAGCAGAGCCTTCTCATCCACAGGATCGGGACTATACGGAAAAAATGTCACGAGCCAGGGCAGACAGATCCGGGATAAGCCCTTCTGCACCCTCGAGTTTCGCTCCCCCCAGAACGTAATCGGAACCCACGGTTCGGCCGGCTTCTTCAGGGGCGTCAGATCGGCCACTCTCCCCGCCGATGATAACCACGTTGCCATGGACCTGTTCGCCCAGTCGGAACACGACGTCCGATCGACCACTCTCCTCGCCGATGGTAACCACCTTCGGCGAGTCCATGCTCGTCAACGCAAAGAGGTCGGTGTTACGGGTTCCTTCCATGGGCCACAGGACAACGGCCCGCTCATAGTTCCGGTCAGAACCGGGCGGTGCGCCCAGCATGTGCGAAGCGTAAACGAGGGGTACCCTGAACTCGCGCCACTGGATGCAGCTGTTGATGAAAGGCAGGCTGTGAGCATACAGATCCTCTTTTTCATGACCCAGGATCTGTGCCACCATGCTGACCGGAACCAGGAGATTCCGGGGTTGTGCCTTGAGCGTGAGAACCTGCATCAGTGCATCGCATGCCTGGCTGTGGCTATGGACAGCATCAGCTGCTCCAGCTGCCGGATGTCGTACGGCTTCGTGACATATCCATCCGCACCCAGCCTCACTGCCCGTTCACGGTGCGTGTCGCTGGACCGGGATGTTATGACGACAACCGGAAGCCTTGCGAACCGCTCATCCTGCTTCAGGTTGATGAGCAATTCGTAGCCGTTCATCCTGGGCATTTCAAGATCAATCAGGAGAAAATCCACCTCATGCCGTTCAAGCTGGTCCAGGGCGTCCAGTCCATCGACCGCTGCGATGGGGGTCATGCCGATAGCCTCAAGATCCCGGCACATGACTCTCCTTACCACAATCGAGTCATCCACCACGAGCACACGCTCGATCGATCCGGCATCCTCGGATGGCGCCGACGCATCCGGAATACCCACATCCGGCAAGCCGCCATCATCGGCCGGCTCTTCCCGGTCGGCCTGGATGTCCGGCCTGATCTGCCTTTCCGTCAATTCGATTGTCGCCTCCCGCTGCACAAGCTCTCCCAGATTCAGGATCAGGACGATAGTGGTATCTGCAAGTACCGTAACCCCGCTTATGCCGGGGATCGATGTCAGCTGTCTGCCCGGTGTCTTGCTTACGATATCGATTGTTTCCTCGAACAGGTCTACCTGAATTGCGGCAACCCTTTCTCCGACCCGGGCCAGGATGATCGAACGGAACTCTTCCTCGGTGCTCAGGCTCATCTCGCCGATCAGGTCCACCAGATCGATCACCGGCGCCATCTGATCCCCGAACCTGACATGCAACCGGTCCTCGATCATTTCGAAGTCACCCGAGCGCACTCTCATTACCCGCTCCAGCGTACGGGTCAGTACCGCAAACCGATAGGATCCCACCCGTACCAGCAGTGCCTGGGAAACGGTCATTGTCACCGGAAGCCTGAAATGGAAAGTGGTTCCCTTCCCGGGTTCCGATGTAACGCTCAAACCGCCCCCCAGTGTCCTGACCACTTCCACGACGACATCCATTCCCACGCCCCGCCCAGCACCCATTGTCACCTCTTCGGCAGTACTGAATCCGGGCTCGGCAATCACCCTCAGCATCATGTCATCCGTCATTGGGGTGTCCGGATCCGTCAATCCCGACCGAACAGCCTGCTGCCGGAGCTTCTCCCTGTCCAGGCCACTCCCGTCATCGCCAAACCCGATCACCAGCTCAGAGCCTTGCTGCACGACCGACATCGTGATGCTTCCGGTCTCCGTCTTGCCCAGCTCCCTTCTCCTGTCCGGCAACTCCACACCGTGGGATATGGCATTTCGGATCATGTGCTCAAACGGCGCAATCATGAGATCCATCACCTGTCGGTCCACGTTGACATCACCCCCCGAAACCTCAAAGGCGACCCGCTTCCCCATTCTCCTGGAAAACTCCCTGATCAGCGTCCTGAATCTCGGAAAGTATTCCCCCACATTGACCAGACGCGCATCAAGCAATTGTTCATGAAGCTGTTCTCCCACGTGAGATTGCTGGACCAGTGCTCCGCTGATTTCCGCGGCACGTTCCTCCAGTTGCCTTTCAACCCGGCCCAGTTCATCAAGATACCGGGAAACCTCCCTGGCCCGTGCCTGCAGCCTCGAGTAACGGTCAAGCTGAAGAGGGTCGAATTCCTCATCATCCGTGTCCGGCTGGTGTCGCTCAGGCATCGACCGCATCTGGGCATCAGCCTCGAACTCGAGATCGCGAAGTCCTTCCCGGATCTTCTCCATGCTGCCCCGCATCCTGATCAGTTCCTTGCGTGCATTTCCTATGGTACTGCGCAGTTGCGTACGGGTCAGTCCCATTTCACCCGAGAAATTCAGCAGGTCAGCCAGCTTTCGGCTTTCGATACGCATGTAGCCGGTTGTCCCGGCACCGAAATCTGCACCGAAGGCTTCCTCATCTGCGGGTGTCCACTGCCTCGGGAATGGCTGTTCCGCCTCCGGCATCCCCGGCTCATCCACCGGCGGCAAGCCCGCCCGGTCCACTGCAGTATCCGCAAGTCCGGATGATGCCTGCCTCTCCTGTTCAGGCTCCTGCGGGACGGGATCCGGCATCGCATCCGGAGTCGAATCGACAGTGTCGCATGCCGGCTGTCGGGCATCGCCCGCAATTTCCGGCATGTCTTCACTGATCGCTTCATCCGCTACGCCCCCCTCCTTCTCGGCCGACACGCTGTCTCCAGGCATCCGGACATCCGGTTCACGGGATAGCAAGGTATCCACAACACCCTTCAGCGCCACGATGTGTCCCGCCTCACCACCTGGAATGAAACCCAGTTCGCTGGCTATTCCATCATGCATTTCCTCCAGCAGATTCAGAATGGCTTCATCGCCGAAATCGGATCCATGAACGATTTCCCCGTCAAGCAGGCTCTCCATGGCGTGGCTGAGACCGGAAATCTCGTCAAACCCGGTGGCCGCGGCGCTACCCTTGAGCGTATGGAACTCCCTGAGAATCCCGGCCAGAACCTCCTGGCTGAATCCGTCCGCCTTCCATCCGGTCAGCCATTCGTTGATCCTGCCCAGTATCATTTCCGACTCTTCACGGAACACCTCCTTCATTTCCTGATCGAAATCGTCATCCTGCGATTCCTGCGGCGAAATCTCCTCTTCGATCCCCGGCCCGGGCACATCCTCCCCGAGGGCAGAAGCAGGGGATGCCTGCCCTGTCTCCGGCTCCGCAGCCATGTCGTCGGCCGTCTGATCGGAATCCTCAGGCAAAACGGCCGCTTCCGCCAACTCCACCGCGGATCCGGAAACCGGTTCCGGATCGGTTGCCGCAACGTTTTCCGGTACGGGACCAGTGTCCGGCACGACCCCGCCAGCCTCCGGATGAGCAGGCTTTTCTGCGATCTCATCCGATACGGCCTCATCGGTCGCAGGGAGGGGATCCGGCCGTGACAGCCAGTCGTCCAGAGCTCCCTGCAGGGATACAATCCGACCCGCCTCGCCGCCCGGGATGATTCCCAGGTCACTCGCTATCCCATCGTGCATCTCTTCCAGCAGGCCCAGTGTGGATGCGTCACCGGTATCAGCGCCATGATCAACTGCCCGCTCAAGCAGACTCTCTATGGCGTGACTGAGACCGGAAATCTCGTCAAACCCGGTGGCCGCCGCGCTGCCCTTGAGCGTATGGAATTCTCTCAGGATTCCTGACAGGATTTCCCGGTTGAGTCCCTCTGACTTCCATCGGGTCAGCAAGCCGTTGATCCGGCTCAGGATCATTTCGGACTCCTCGCGAAAAACCTCCTTCAGTTCCTGATCAAAGTCATCGTCCTGCAATACCTGAACAGCAACATTCTCCGCATCCGCCGAGTCGGAATCTGCTTCCCCGGAAATGGCATTTTCCTCCAGAATGTCCGGTTGTTCCGGCAACCCTCCCGGAGCAGGCTGGACATGAACCGTATCCGCCCCCCCATGATCCTCGTCCACAAGTGACGGGGACATGTCATCGTCAGGCAACGTCTCTCCCGTATCCACAGCGGTGGCCGCTTCCCCGTACGCAGCGGTGATCAGGTCGGAAATGCCGGTCAGGTCCGCATCGAACCCGGGCGGAACCTGATGCCCTGTTCCGATACGATCAGACATCATCCTGATCAGGGCCGAAAACTGTCTCAGATACGGCACGTATTCCTGCATCAGGTCGGCCTTTCCCCTGCTCTCCAGAAAGATCTCTTCCAATTCGCAGATACAGTTTCCGTACTCCGAAAATCCCAGGGCGTTGAAGTTTCCCGCCAGGGTATGGACAATTCTGGATATCCGCTCGCACTCGGTGTCCAGGTCTTCGCCCCCCTCCCCCGGACCATCAATACCGAGCAGGAATTTCTCTGCCGCCTGTTCGAGTCCCGTTGCGTGCTGTTCAAGTTCCCTGGAAAATGTTTCCATCAGATCGTGATCCGGGCCATCCGACAAGACTTCCGGTTCCATGTCATCAGCGCGGCTTGCCGGGGCCGCCTCGTCCAGCAAGGCAGCAGCTCTGGAAACCCACGCAGACAACTGGACCTCGACATCTTCACGACCGGCGATCAGGGAAGTCATCTGCCGCGTCAACAACCCGAGAAAATCGTTGATTTCATTGTTATATCCGACTTGCCGCCGGATCAGTCCAGTCGTCACGGAATGCCCGATTGCGGCCACCTGCCGGATTTCATTGCGAAACTCCGGCGACTGGTCCGTCATCAGGGATGAAAACAATGCCGACAATGCCTCAATGGTCGCCTTGTCGTCGGAACCGGCATCGATACTTCGCCTGAGTGAATCAATCTGCTCGGGAACGGAAAACAGCCTCTGCTCCAGACCCTGATCGACGGCATCTGCCGCGGTTTCATTTTCCGGAGCGACTTCCCCCGTTCCCTTCCCGGAAAGAAACTCGTCCGGGGCATCCGCAACGGGGTCAACGAGTTCCAGTATCTCCTTCGCATGCTGCTCCGGGGAACCCATCGCTTTACCGGCCGGGTCCGATGCCTGGTCAGTCGCCTGGTCTTCCGATGACGGCTCCCCATCAACCGCCGCCCCGTCTGGAGCGATGTCTCCCTTTTCGTCAGCCGGTTCCGGGTCATCCTTCTCGTCCTGTTCCGGCAAGACATCTGCCGATTCAAGCGCATCAAGGCGGGCCCGGGCCTGCTCGAGAATTTCCCGAGGCTCCGGATTTCCTTCCCCAATGGTCTCTACCACGATTTCTATCGAGGCAACCAGGAATATCAGTTCCTCACGCATGGTCCCGGAAACATCCTGACCTGATTCAAGATGCCGGGCCAGTATCGTATCCGTCCGGTTGACCAGTTCTCCGGTGCCCGGCGCATTGACAAACCACAAGAGCCGTGCGGTCTTCTGCAGCAGGTCACGGACGCCTGACAGGTCCCCGGCATCCATGGACTCATTTGCGGGTCCGGCAAGCAGCAGTTCCTCGACGCCGTTCAGGTGGCGACGGGCTTCCCGGACCAGGGCAGTAGTGGCGTTGACCAGTTCCAGTCTTGCCTGCTGATTTTCCCCGGCTGAATCTTCCACGGAAAAATCCTGCTGCTGCAACCGGTTCAGTTCCTCGATACGCTGTTGAACCGAGTCTTTCCACTCGGATGAAATGATCGAGGGTTTCTTCAGGGTATCTCCCAACAGCAGTATCGAGGATGCGACCTTGATATCCGCGCGCGACTGCGCCAGCACTCCGGAGTCAACGTCAATCCCCATGATCGTCTCACACAAGACATCCACAAAATCCCTGACTACCCCGACATCATGCTCATGAACCGCTTTCCTGAGCTTTTCCAGGTCAGCGAACAGCTCCCGTTTGTACTCCTCGTCCGGATCAGTCGAGAAATACCGATCAACGGCTTCTTCCAGATACTGGATATCGCTTTCCGAAATGATCCGGGACAAGGCCTCCACTGCATTGACCAGATCCCAGAATTCGTCAACGACATAGGAGTCATCATCAAGGAAAAACCACTGATCAAGCCCGAACATCTCCTTGATTTCCCGGGTAGTGCCGGACGCTCCGTTGCTGTCAGCAGGCCCTGGAAGCCGGGCCTGCCCTACTGCATACAGCATCCACCTGATGAGTTCATTGGGTGGTGTACTGGCAATATCGACCATGCGCTGGGTTCGCATCCGGCCCATCTGAACATCCAGTTCCGCCAGTCTTGCATAAATCTCCGGGTTCAGTTCGATACCTTCGGCCCTGATGGCGTCAATGAACCCGGCGGCGACCCACCATAACTGCTGCAACACACCGGGGCCGGCAATCTTCCGCAGGTGCATCATCATGTCCCGCATGGCGTCCAGCGCCTGAGTCGGGCTGCTGCCATTCATCCATTCAAGCAGGGATTTGCGATAGCGCTTCCGCAGGTGGGAGACCACGTTCTCCAGTCGGCTGTCCTGAAAGGCCATCGTTTCGTCAGAATGCGGATAGACGGCTTCAAGTGGCGGATCAAACAGGTCGAATCCGGAAAGTTGTCTCTGGCCGGTTATATCCCGCACGGCATTCATCTGGTCCATCAGGAACAGGGGGGACTGGGGGGATTGGGCCTCTATGGTCTTGAGATACCGCCTGAGCAACTCAAGCCCGGACCTCAGCACCCTGATTGCGGATACCTGGTCCGGCATGTCGACATCTTCTGCCAGCCTGTCAGTAAGCAGTTCCAGATCTCCCGCAAAGGTGCTGGCCGCATCGAGCTCGACCATCTGCAGCGAACCCCGGATCTGATGCAGGTTCCGGGAAACCACCACCATGTGCTCCCTGTTGTCCGAGTCTCCCATCTCCGCAACGGAGTCTATGGCCTGGAACATGGAATGGTTCAAAGCCGACTTGATCCAACCATAAGCCTGAGGATTGGAAGGGGGGATACTCATGGAGAAAGGGGCGTTCTGCGATTTTCAGCCTCTTGATGAAGTCAGCCTGTTTCGGGCAGCTTGAAGCCGGCAATGGATTGGTTGAGCCGACTGGCAACCGCCCGCATCTGCTCCATGGATATGGCGACCTGAGAAACGCTGAGATCCGACTCCTTTGTCGCTTCCTGAAGAATCTGTATACGACCGGCAACAGTCTGCGCCACCTCGGACTCCCGGGTTGCTTCCTGCTCGACATTCTCGATGGTCTTGAGCAGTTCTTCACTCATCATTTCGATTTCAGTAAGCGCCTGGCCGGCCTCATCCGCTGTTCTGGCGCCGGCTACTACCTCTTCCGTCGTGGACTCCATGGAGGTAATCGCGCTACTGGCATCCTGCTGGATATTCTTGACCAGTTCGGTAATTTCGTTAGAAGCGCTGGCCGCCCGCTCCGCGAGCCGCTGAACTTCTTCGGCCACCACGGCGAATCCCCTGCCCGCCTCGCCGGCCATTGCCGCCTGGATAGATGCATTCAGCGACAGGACGTTTGTCTGCTCGGTCACATCCTGGATCAGCGTGACGATTTCGTTGATCTGCTGCGAACTCTCGCCAAGGCGCTTCAACTGCTTGGATGTCTCCATGATCTGGCTTCTTGCCGTATTGATGCCGCGAACCGTATTCCGTACGGCGTCCGCTCCCTTCTGAGCGACTTCGGCAGAAACCTTGGCCTGCTTGCTGGAGCGGGCCGCCGATGCGCTCATGCGGTTGATTGCCTCGGTCATGTTGGAAACTTCGTCCGCAGAAGAGAGAATTTCCTCGGACTGCGCATCACTGCTGGTCAACAGGTTCGCAATAAGCGATTCAGTGCCTTCAGTCGCCTCGTTCATCTCGTTCGCAGCGGTCTTGATGCCTTGTACCAGATCACGCATTTCCGCAACCGCAAAGTTGATGGAATCGGCAATTGCTCCGGTAACCTCATCGGTCACCTCTGCCTCAACCGTCAGGTCGCCCTGTGCAAGATCCCCCATTTCATCAAGCAACCTGATAACCGCATCCTCGGAAACCTGGGAACGCTGCTGACTTGCCGACCTGACCTTGCTTAGCTGCTTCATGATGGTCATCAACAGCGCGGCAAGAGAAAGCAGCGCAACCAGCCCGGAAACAAGGGGAACAGGCTGGACCCATGATGCCTCCGAATTTCTCTCCATCAGCACTCCACTGAGCAGTCTGACCCGATTCTCGACTTCCGTACTGTAATCCAGCACCTCGTCTATCGTTGCCCGCATGGAAAAATAGGTGTTCGCGATTTCCTCCAGGCCTCCGGCACTGGTCACCAGTTGCCTGTGCAGCGAATCTGCGTCAGCTGTCAAACCCGAGACTTCTGCCGGACCCTGGCGACGGAGAAAGCTGTTGTTCCGCTTGAATGAACCCAGATCCTTGCTGTAGCTTTCCAGTGTCAACTCCCACCCCGAACGTCTTGCAGGGAACTGGCTGATAGTGGTTCGCATCTTCTGGGCCAGAAAACGTTGCTGGCCCGCCAGGCTGACCATCTGCCGGCCAGCTTCACTTTCAAGCAGTGCCTTTTCGATGGTATCTGTCAGACTCAACAATTCGACCAGCTGGTTGTCGACCAGGAAAAGCTGGGTGGAAAACGCTTCAATGGAGTCGGCATTGCCATGGACGAATTCCAGTCTGGGCTTGATCTGCGACCACATTCCCTCGGCTGCCAGTACCAGATTTCTGGCATCCTCCGGCAGAGGCGGCATACCTCCATCGACATCCTCTTTCCTGAGCAAGTCCAGCATATTGTCTATTTCGTACTCGATCGTCCTGAACCTGTCCATTGCCCCGGGGCCATCCGAAGGAACCAGCAATGCCTGGACCCTCAGGTCCTTGAGATTGGCATCCAGAATTCCTGCTTCCGAAACGTGCATGGACAGCGCTTCCGCTTCCCGGGTCGCCTCATTCTGCTGATAGGCAAGCGTACCCAGGGAGAGGAAGAACACAATCGCAGAGAAGACCGCACCCCAGTTGAATCCCGGCCCCTCGGCCTGATCCGTGTCCGTATCGGAGGTTTCTCCGTCTATCTGGTAATCGTCGATGCCGGGAAACGTCCCGAAATCCTCATCCTCATCTGCCTTGACGAAACCAAGTTCAGGATCGATGAACCCCGCATGTGGTTCCTCTTCCTCCCCGAGACCAAGCCCCCGGAACAGTTCCTCGGTTTCAGGCAATTCCGCCGCCTCCAGCGAGTCCACTGAAACCCTTCCATCATCCCGGCCCGGTTCACTCCCTTCAATCCCGGAAAGAAACGACAGGTCGTCGGGCAAATCCTCGAACTCGTCATCCAGACCCGGTTCGAATGTGGATAACTCATCCAGATCTTCGCCCGACTGGCCCGCAAACAGCCCCCCCCCTTCTTCTGAAAGCAGATCCTCATCCATCTCTGAAAGCAGCTGTTCCTGCCCATCGCTCCCGCCATCATCGTCGAAATCCAGCAGATCCTGATCGATTTCGTCAAATACCTCTCTTAGCAAGTCTTCATGATTCTTTTCGTTCATGGCTCTAAACTGACCTCATTAGCATGTGACGGGCTGTCAGCCTGCCTGCCCCGGGCCACCGGGGCCGTGCATTGCAGGCCGGACATCCAGTATTTTGAATGGATTCATGCGGCTGATCTCCATCCGATATTCACGAACTTCTCCGAGTTGCACAGTCGCCGAACATCCAGCACTCCCCACGAAGTTTCATCCTCCAGCAAGACGGCATTCAGGTATTGGTCAAGCGTATCCTGAAAACCGCCTGATCCCGACGTCTGCAGACCAGATGAGAAAGCACGCAGACTGATCCTGCCTTCGATCAGCAATGCTGCCTTCAAGCCTTCATCGGGCAGCAGGAACAGGTTTGAGACTTTCAGGTTCCTGACAGGACTGCCCCCGATGAACCGGGAGAAATCCACAACCGTATAGATATCCCCACGCACGTTTGTCACGCCGCTGACCCAGGGCATGGTCATGGGAAGCGGGGACAGGGGCTGATAGGGCACAATCTCAAATCCCCCGACAAACGGAACCGCAATGTCCCACCGATCAACCCTGAACACGAAGCCGCGCCATGAAGTATCAGTATCCTCTTCCCTTGCCGCGAGCCGATTCCCCAGGGACTTGGCCTCAAGTTCCGAGATGACTTGATGAATTGATGGCATCGCTTCAGTCTTCCGTCCTGCCCTTTTATCGGCGAGGGGCATGCAACATCAGGGTCAGGCCCCTGGGCCCAGCACTTCCCGAACCTTCCGCACCAGTTCATCCGGAATGAAAGGCTTGACAATGTAGCCTGCAGCTCCCTGCCTCATCCCCCATACCTTGTCTGACTCCTTTCCCTTGGAGCTCAGAATGATTATCGGGATATCGGCCGTGCCCGGATTGCGGTTGATCTTCCGGGTTGCCTGAAATCCATTCATCCCGGGCATCACGACATCCATGATGATCACCGCAGGCTGCTGTTCCTCGACCACGAACATCACGTCCTCGGCAGAG
>JAJDVC010000053.1 GCA_022826305.1 Gammaproteobacteria bacterium
ATAATCAATCGTTTGCATTCTATATTTAAATTCAGATGACACAATCATCCAGCTCGATCCGCACATGACCAGAACAGGAAAATGGGCACATCACCAGCTTGACTTGACAACCCCTGGGGCTTCTCCCTGCATGATCACCTCCCGGAGCTTGTTTCGGCACAAGCCGAACTTTCTGAAATAACCCCGCGGACGCCCTGTCAGGATACAACGGTTCCGTCGACGTACCGGACTGGAGTCCCGTGGCAGTTTCTGCAAATCCAGCATGGCTTGAAACCGGTTTTCCTCCTCGTTCCGGACATCCTTGATCCGATCTGTCAACTCCTTTCTTCGGGATGCATAGACCTGCACGAGTTTCTTCCGCTTCTCTTCTCGAGCAATCATTGATTTCTTGGCCATAGTCTTTTGAACTCCGATCAGTTCTTTATGGGGAAATTAAACGCATGCAGCAAGGCCTCGGCTTCCCTATCATTCCGGGCCGAGGTTGTGATACAGACATCAAGTCCCCGTAACGCATCCACATTATCGTAATCGATCTCCGGGAAAACTATCTGCTCCTTGATTCCAAAGGAGTAGTTGCCATGACCGTCAAACGATTTTTCCGGAAGGCCGCGAAAATCACGGATACGTGGAATTGCAACCGAAATCAGACGGTCCAGAAACTCATACATCCTGCTGCGCCTTAACGTGACCTTGACACCGATCGGCCATCCTTCCCGAATCTTGAAATTGGCCTCGGATTTCCGTGCGCGGGTAACCACCGCTTTTTGCCCTGAAATTCTCCCGAGATCCTCAGCTGCGCTTTGCAGAACATTCTTGTTCGCTACAGCTTCGCCCAATCCCATGTTCAATGTGATCTTGGTAATCCTGGGTATCTCCATGGTGCTGCTGAAGGAGAACTCCCGATGCAGCTTCGGAGCAATTTCTGTCAGGTATTTCTTGTGCATGCGGGACATGTTCATTCACCAGTTCAGATCGGAGGTCACGCCAGATCAATGACCTCATCGTTCGACTTGAAGTAGCGCACTTTCCTGCCGTCTTCAAGCGTCTTGTAGCCGATTCGATCTCCGGCTTTCTTGGCCGGATTGTATAATGCCAGATTGGACAGGTGGATCGGCGCCTCCTTCTCGATGATTCCACCCGATTCACCGGTATTCGGATTAGCCCGGACATGCTTCTTGATGACATTGATGTCGTTGACATAGGCACGTCCATCTCCGGTCAGCCGGAGTACGCTACCCCGTTTGCCCTTGTCTTTTCCCGTCATGACGATCACATCGTCACCCTTCTTGATTCTTCGCATTGCTAAGACAGCCTGGTTCTGGGTCTCTGTGATTAACCAAGTGCGCTAGAGCACTTCCGGGGCCAGTGAAACGATCCTCATGAACTTTTCTGAACGCAATTCCCGTGTAACCGGTCCGAAAATGCGTGTACCCACTGGCTGATGAGATGTGTTCAGAAGTACTACCGAGTTCTTGTCAAACCGTATCACCGAACCGTCCGGACGCCGCACACCACTACGGGTGCGGACAATCACGGCATCATAAACATCACCCTTCTTGATCCTGCTGTTCGGCAAGGCTTCCTTTACAGTGATCTTGATCACGTCACCGATCCCGGCGTATCGGCGCCTGGATCCACCAAGCACCTTGATACACATAACCCTGCGGGCACCGCTGTTGTCAGCAACAGACATCATCGACTGCATCTGGATCATCGCTCTTTACTCCTCAGCCTGCGATTCTTACACCGCCCGGGCAACCACCTCGACAAGCCGCCAGCACTTGGTTTTCGAAACTGGCCGGCAGGTTTCTATACTTACCGTATCGCCAACATTACATGTATTTTCCTCATCATGAGCATGAAGGCGGGTCGAGCGCTTGATGTACTTCCGGTACAACGGATGCTTCACTTTCCTCTCAACCAGAACCGTAATGCTCTTGTCTCCGGAAATACTGACCACGCTGCCTTGAACCAACCGCTTGGCTTTCTCTGTCTTTGCTTCTGTATTCATGAAATGGCGCCCGGATCTATTTTTCAGCAATTTCATTCATCACGGTCTTGATCCGTGCAATATCTTTCTGCACTTCCTTGAATCGTGAGGAATTTCCCAATTGGCTTGTACTGCGCTGTATACGCAGGTTGAACTGCTCCTTTCTCAAGTCAAGCAGTTCCGACTTCAGCTCCTCAACGCTGCGATTTCTAAGTTCCGATGCTTTCATCATCCTACCTGACGCCTCGCAAAATGAGTCTGAACCGGCAGCTTGGCACTGGCCAGCCGAAAGGCCTCCCTGGCCAGCTCCTCCGAAACCCCTTCGATTTCATATAGCATGGTTCCCGGCTGAACAAGCGCCACCCAAAATTCAGGATTCCCCTTGCCCTTGCCCATCCTGACCTCCAGAGGCTTTTTCGAAATCGGCTTATCGGGGAATATCCGAATCCAGATGCGGCCGCCACGCTTTACATGACGAGTGATGGCTCTTCGCCCCGCTTCAATCTGTCGGGCTGTCAGCCTGCCGCGTGCTACGGACTGCAACCCGAACTCACCGAAACTGACTCGATTTCCACGGGTTGCCAAACCCCTGTTCCGTCCCTTGTGCCGCTTGCGGTATTTGGTTCTCTTTGGCTGAAGCATGGTCTGCTATACCGTATCTGTCTTTTGATCATCCTTTCTTGAATCAGGACTGGAATCTTCAAACTTTTCACCCTTGAATATCCAGACCTTGACACCAATGATACCGTAGGTAGTCAAAGCTTCGTGCACACCGTAATCGATATCAGCCCGCAAGGTATGCAAGGGAACACGCCCCTCGCGATACCACTCGGTCCTTGCGATCTCTGCGCCATTCAATCGGCCGGAAAGCATGACCTTGACACCTTCTGCACCAAGTCTCATGGAGTTCTGTACCGCCCGCTTCATGGCACGACGGAACATGATACGCTTTTCAAGCTGCTGGCAGATACCTTCGGCAACGAGTTTGGCGTCCAGTTCAGGTTTGCGGATTTCCTCGACAGCAACCTGAACAGGGCTGCCATTCAAGCGGGTAAGCTGAAAGCGCAGACGTTCAATATCCTCCCCCTTTTTGCCAATTACAATCCCGGGACGGGCAGTGAATATGGTCACATTAAGATTCTGTGCAGGGCGGTCAATGGAAATCCGGCTGACAGCGGCATTGGATAACTTCTCCATAAGAAACCGCCGTATCTTCAGGTCGCTAGCCAGGATATCTGCATAATTGCTCTTGTTCGCGTACCATTTGGCACTCCAGTCCTTCACAATACCCAGTCGCATTCCGTTTGGTTGTACTTTCTGGCCCATATAGCTAACTCATCACTTGTTTACGGTACGCGGTTCATCGCTCACGCTTATGGTAATATGGCAATTACGCTTCAACACACGGCTTCCCCGCCCCTTGGCACGGGCCCTGAACCGTTTCATTGTGGGCGCCTCATCCACCATTACCTGATTGACCCAGAGTTCATCGATATCCGCACCCTCATTATGTTCGGCATTGGCAATCGCTGAATCCAGCACCTTGCGAACAGGTCCAGCAGCTTTCTTGCCACTGAAAGAAAGGATGTCCAGTGCCTGGGCAATCGGTAGTGATCGTATCTGGTTAGCTACCAGCCTTCCCTTGTAGGGCGACAGCTTGACGTACTTTGCAACGGCTCTGACTTGCATGGCTGATCTGAATGATGGTACGTGAATGTATGGACGGTACAGGTTCAGGACTTCTTGTTGGCAACATGCCCGCGATAAGTTCGGGTAGGAGCAAACTCTCCAAGCTTATGCCCCACCATGTTTTCGCTTATAAGCACCGGCACATGCTGCCTGCCATTGTGCACGGCAATCGTAACGCCGACAAACTCCGGCATAATCATGGATCGGCGAGACCATGTTTTGATGGGTCTCCTTGATTTCTCCTGTTTGGCCTTTTCAACCTTGACCCACAGATGTCGGTCTACAAATGGGCCTTTCTTTATGGAACGTGGCATGCTTATTTCTTTCGTCTGCGAATAATCATGGATGATGTATGCTTTCTGGATCGGGTTCTATACCCCTTGGTCGGCACACCCCACGGCGACACTGGATCACGCCCTCCGGATGTTCGTCCTTCACCCCCTCCATGCGGATGATCTACCGGATTCATGGCCACACCCCGTACCGTCGGACGAATTCCTCGCCAGCGTTTTGCGCCAGCCTTGCCAAGCTTGCGCAGGCTGTTTTCCGAATTTCCAACCTGCCCTATCGTGGCGCGGCAATCCAGTCGTACCTTGCGCATCTCGCCCGAGCGCAAGCGCAACTGCGCATAATTGCCCTCCTTGCCGACATACTGGACACTGGCTCCGGCAGATCGGGCTACCTGAGCCCCCTTGCCTGGCTTGAGTTCGACACAATGCACCATGGTTCCGACAGGCACATTCCGAAGCGGCATGGCGTTACCTGTCGCGTAGCTGCTTCCGACCCCGGACATTACCGTATCTCCAGGCTTGAGACCGCGCGGTGCAATGATATAACGGTGATCACCGTCCCGATAGGAGAGCAGAGCAATGTGAGCGCTACGGTTCGGATCATACTCGATACGTTTTACCTGAGCGGGAATCCCGTCCTTGTTGCGTTTGAAGTCAATCAGGCGATAGTGACGCTTGTGCCCGCCACCGCGATGCCGAACTGTAATCTCGCCGCTGTTGTTACGACCACTAATCGCAGTTTTCGGCTGTAGCAGCGACTTATGCGGCCTACCGGTGTGCAAACCCGGGGTTGCAATGCGGACCATGCCGCGTCGCCCGGGACTGGTCGGTTTTTGTTTTGCTATTTTCATGATATCGCGTCGGATTCGCTAACCGGACTGTTCTCAGCCCCCTGTCAGACCCAAAAAGTCGAAATCCATGCCCTCCTGCAAGCACACATAGGCTTTTTTCCAGCTTTTCTGCCTCCCTTGTATTCGACCAGTGCGCTTGGCCTTGCCACGAACATTCAATACCTGAACGCTGTCCACCTTAACCTCAAACAGCTTCTCGGTCGCAGCTGCTATCTCCTTTTTGGTTGCATCCGGCAATACCTTCAGTACTATCTGGTTCCTCTTGCCCTTACCTTCTGCAACTTGAGTTGCCTTCTCGGAGATCACTGGCCCTATGATGACCTGGTACAGTCGTTCCTCATTCATGATTCAGACACCGACCTGCTACTTTCACCCTGCTTGTCCTGAAGGTTCCGATCAATCATTTTTACCGCTTCGCTCGTCATCACGACCTTCTCATGCAACAACAGGTTAAGTGGGTTGACTTCCCGGCTGGTGCATACCGAAACAGACTGAAGATTCCGGGCAGAGAGAGCTACCTGCGAATTCATTTCAGCAAGGACGATCAGGGATTTTTCTGCATCAATCTCCGCCAGGAAGTTTGCCAGAACCCGTGTTTTTGGCGGATCCACCACCAAGTCATCAATCAAGACCAGTCTTGATTGGCGATTAAGCTCCGAAAGGATGGCTCGCATGGCAGCACGGTACATTTTCCGGTTCACCTTGTGCGAAAAGTCACGCGTGGAAGCAGGGAATGCACGCCCTCCCCCTCTAAAGATCGGACTACGAATCGTCCCGGAACGGGCTCGACCAGTTCCCTTTTGCCGCCAGGGTTTTCCGCTGCCACCCCGCACACTGGCACGATTTTTCTGGGCACGAGTACCACACCGCTCCCCAGCCTGGTGGGCGATCACCACCTGATGGACAAGAGGCTCATTGAATGTTGCGCCAAACGCAATATCCGAAAGCTCCACCGCCTTTTCCTTGGTACCGTTCAATGCGGTAATGGCCACAGAAACCGGCATGTCACGATCCTCCCTCATTGACTGGCTCGGCACCATCCGGCAGTCCCGTCACCTCAGGGGGTTCGTTGTTCCCTGCATCGGCAGAAGCTCCGAAGTCCTTGATATTCAGACTCGCATCTGACTTGATTGCTGGACGAATGACAATGTCCGCCCCCTTTGCCCCGGGGATGGATCCCGATATCAGGAGCAGGTTACGATCACTATCCACGCGTATCACTTCCAGATTCTGCTGGTTGGCCCTGACATGTCCCATTTGACCAGCCATCTTCTTGCCCTTGAACACCTTTCCAGGATCTTGGGCATTACCAATGGAACCGGCCAATCGATGAGCCTTTGAATTACCGTGAGAAGCCCGTCCCCCGCCAAATCCGTAGCGCTTCATTACTCCAGAAAATCCCTTGCCCTTGCTGGTACCGCTGACATCTACCTTCATACCCTCGGGAAACAGGCCGACGGTAAGTTCGGCACCGGGACATACATCAATGGGAGCATCTAGTCTGAATTCCCAAAGATCCTGTCCGGCCACCACGTTCGCCTTGGCATAATGCCCCTTCATGGCCTTGTTCACACGACGCGCCCTGCGCTCGCCTGTCGTCACCTGCAAGGCATTGTACCCATCCACCTGATCCGTCTTGACTTGTGTAACCCTGTTGGGCAACACCTCTATCACGGTAACCGGAATGGATCTCCCCTCATCGGAGAATATCCGGGTCATTCCGATTTTTTTTCCAATCAAACCCAGTGACATGCTTCAAACCCGCAAATTCAGATCATTGACGTGCTAATTCAACTTGATTTCGACATCTACACCAGCCGCCAGATCCAGCTTCATTAACGCGTCTACCGTCTTTTCAGTCGGTTCCACTATATCCAGTATTCGCTTATGAGTCCTGATTTCAAACTGGTCTCGGGCTTTCTTGTTCACGTGCGGTGAACGAAGCAATGTATATTTCTCGATCCTGGTGGGCAAGGGAATGGGACCCACCACCAATGCGCCGGTTCGACGCGCGGTCTCGACGATTTCCTGTGCTGAACGATCCACTGACTTGTGATCGAAAGCCTTCAGGCTGATACGAATTGTCTGATTTTCAACCATGGCACAAGAATGATATGTCGTTCATCCGCAAGGCAGGCCGCTGCATGATCATTCGACCACGCGGGTCACCACGCCCTCGCCTACCGTCCTGCCCCCTTCCCGGATCGCAAAACGCAACTCCTCCTCCATCGCTATCGG
>JAJDVC010000049.1 GCA_022826305.1 Gammaproteobacteria bacterium
AGGTTCAGATCCTTGACGACAAGAATCCTGCCGTCGTAGCTCTTCTGTATATTCTCGAACCGAACCAGTGGAGGGGGGGAATCGGGCATGGTTGGATACTCTCTCTCCGGAAGTTCGAGGGGTTCATTAACTCGCCGCGACCGGACGTGGGAAGTCCATCAACGGCGGCCTTTTATTACAATTGGTGTTCCGATTACCTTAACGGCGATATCCGGCAAAATCAAGACTGGTCCCGCATTACATGCCATTGAAACACGCCGCCGAACGTCCTGATAGCGGCCACTTCCCTTTTTACCGGTTGCTCGGCAGGGATTTCCTGTTCCCTTTCGCCCTGCTGCTGGTTCTGGACCTTCTGGTGATGGTGCCCCTGGTACGGGCCCACCATGCCTCCCTTGGCCTTGGCATCGCCCTGGTGATCCTGCCCAAGCTCGTGGTGGTTCCCTGGGCCGGTGCCCGCGTACTTCGCATCGCCGAACTTCACTACCGCAGGCACGGCGCGGACGGGATCAAGACGGTCCTGCTCGGGGCGTTGCTGGCCGCGGTCCTGGTAGTGCTCGTCAGCACCGTCGAGTCCGTCCAGACGATGATGTTCACCCGCAGCGAACAGGAAAACGTGTGGACCGCACCCTCACTGAAATACCGTTTCGGATACGAACGGTCAACCGGCCGGTACACCATCAGCGGGGAAATCGATTTTGGCATAACGCGGGATTTCCGGGCGTTCCTGGAACAGAACCCGGGCGGAAGGACGCTGATCCTGGACAGCCACGGCGGATCGATCTACGAGGGCCGGGGGCTTCTTCGGATCGTATCCGACAACAGGCTGGACACGCATGTGGAGGCGGAATGCCTGTCCGCCTGCGTGCTGGCATTCCTCGGTGGCGGACGGCGGACCCTGGGTCCGGATGCGGGACTCGGGTTCCACCAGTACGCGGTGGACTACAGCAAGCTGAAACAGACCATTCCATTCTATGACCCGAAGCGGGAACAGGCCCACGACATCGAACTGATGCGCGGCATCGGGGTCAGCGAGGATTTTCTCGAGCGGATGTTCCAGCAACCCCACGAAGGCATCTGGATGCCCCCGCACGACGTTCTGGTCGATGCGGGAATCGTTCAGCCCGGATCCTGAGTGGCCACTGTCCCGGAATGACCGGGACGACACCCAGCGCCCCTCCACGGAACAGGCAGCGAGACTGTAGAACACGACCACGAGATCGCCGCTGCAGATCACATACGTGCGGGCACCGCCCTGACTTCATTCAGTTGCGTCTCGCCTCGGAGCCACGCGTCATGCATGGGGCGACTGAAGAGAGCTGAAAATGTCGTGCCGAGGCGCAAGCGGCCCAAGCGGGCCTAGCGCTCCCACTGAGGCTGACGTGCGTATCGCTTCTTCACGGCACGAGACGGTGCTACCGGCGTGTCGAGTGCAACAATAAAGTCTTCCCAGGTTTCATCGTCCAGAGCGATGACGGGGCGTTCGTTAAGAATCTCGATTGCTGCTGCTTCACTAGACCGCAACACAAACTCGGTCCGGCTGATGCCACGAATCTCGGCTGCACGGTCAATGACATCCAGGCGCTCACTGTTTATGCGGAGACTCACCTGTGGCATGCCAACCTCCTTCAGCAGGGATTTATCAAACCGGAAGTATAACAATTACATTGAAAGCCGCCGAAAATTCCCGGAAACGCTGCTCCTTAGGGGCAATCACCTCCGTGCAGACCCAGAACCAGGTGACAGCATGTGCACTCCCGCAGCGACTCACGAATTTTGGTGTTGCAGGATACGGTCACAAGCAGCGGAATGAGTGCCGATGCATCCCAAGACTTCTCAGGCAATCGTTGTGATCCTAAACCTTTTTGAAAATCTGGTGAGCGGCGTCACCGAAAAGAAATCCCGGAATGAGATCCCGAACCCGAGACCTGGAAAGTCTCATCAGGGATGACGATATCGCCGTGCCGCTGCCTTGTCTGGTTTCCTTGTGGTATGCGGGAATGGCTTCAACCTGTGACTTTATCGGTGTTACCGGTATACATCCTTACTGCCCCGGTTTCGTATATTGATTATTCGCATCCAGAGTCTTCGATGCGGAATTTCCGGAATGAGCCAAGCTGGTCCACCTTGAGCGCCTCGTCTATGTCGTGTGGATCATCCTGATTTGCTATGCAGTCTGGAATGAATTACAGGATGCGTCATGCAATCTGCGGCTCGAGCTTGTCCAGTGCCCGTTTTCGGTCCTGCTAAACTCAATCTGCCATGCCATAACGCTCCATCACCTCTTCGAGCTGAACAGTCTCGGAATGCCCGGCCCGAAGATCGATCAGGCGCTGTTCTGCAAGATACAGGTCCTCCATGTCTCCAAGGTATTCCTGTATGGCTTTTCGGGCATGGAATGTCTTGGTGCGCCCGGTGGCCTTGGCCAGTGCTGTCAGGCGCTTCTCGATTTCTGCCGGCAGACGGATCGCAAGCATAATCCGTTCCATTGAGTGATTATGAAATCAAATATATCACCAACCGTATGCCGTCAACCGGAACGCTTAGGAGCCGAAGAGTACCGGCCGGTATTTGGGCCAAAATGTCCGTATTGTGGAGTTGGTGGTGAGGGATCTCAGGCTTCTGGATTCCGGTCGAGTAGATGAATTAAATGAGACGGGACGGACAGAACTGGAGATATTATCAGTATCTGCCATTATCAATATTTCCGGAGTATCCCAATGCCAAACATACAACTTACCGAACAGATGGAGGATTATATCCAGCGCCAGATCAGTTCGGGATCGTATGCCAATCTGAGCGAAGTCGTGCGTGCAGGCATGCGGCTGCTCATGGAGAGGGACAATGCACGTCAGTTCTATGCTTTGAAAGCGGATCTCGAAGAGGTTTTACCGGAAGCCGAGTCAGGGAGAATCGAGACGTTCGATCACCAGGCCTACGAGCCGGATGCCTGAACGGGACCATCGTAATGATATGACGATCAGGTTGTCCGGACCGGCACGGCGGAACCTGGATGAAATCCGGAGTTACACGGTTGAGACATGGGGCCGTGAACAGTGGCTGAATACTACCGGGGCATGGTGGATGCTTTCGAAGGGATCGCGGCAGACCCAGATGGTGGACGCGTTCGAAGTCTGTTCGCGGCGGGACTTCGCTCGGTGAATTACGGGCGACACGTGATTTTTTTTGCACGCATGGCCGGAGCCGGCGATGAACCGGTAATCATCCATATCGTCCATCAATATGTGACATTCCAGTTTCCTTGCCTGACATCCCCGGACCAGGCAACGGCAATCGGAAAACGTATTACCTACAACATCCAGAGGTATTGCCCGCCCAGTGATGCAACGGATAATGCCCGGTCGAAAGCGAAACCACGGATAGCGTCAATTATCATAACCCGATAGAAAGCCCCCTACACTTGTTGGCATTCCAAGCATCCTTCCCGCTGCGATCATCCGCTTGTCCAGGCTGTGAATCGCATTTGCCCCATTGTTTCCCGCTATGGCGAGGTGCAGTGCATCCCCAGACCTCAGGCCGGTCTCGAAATGTCCGAGCCAGTCCTTAGCAATGTTGAAGTCGTCCCGGTTCGGCAACAGGATGACAAAGGACTCCCCGAGCATTGATTCAAACCGCGAACTCGCCTGTCGGGCTGCCGCGGTGTCCAGACCGCCCATGCGAACCTCGCGGGCAATGAGCGAGGCGAACTCAACCCGGGTCCAATGGCTGACTGCCAGAACATCCTCCTTTACGCTCTCGAAAAAACTAGCGATCTGTTCGCTGGTGGATTCAGGGAGGATGAGGGGAACAAGGAAACTGGTATCGAAATAGCGCATGCGGCTTCACTTCCGTAATTACAGGTTCTCGTCCCGGAGTTCACGCAGCAAGTCGACAGCAGGACGCCGCAGCTTGGGCATGGCAGCGCGAAACCCTGCCAGTTCCTGTAGCGGCAGCGGTTTCTTGGGTCTAATGGCTGCGGAAATATGTGCTACAGCCTTGCCCCGACGGGTGATGATCACCTCCTGACCCGCCTCCACCTTGTCCAGCAGTTCACTTAAGTGAGCTTTTGCCTGGGCCAGATTGACCGTAACCATGACTACCTCATATGGTCATGAAACTGGTCATATAATATCAAGCGACGACTGGATAAACAATATGCGGATGCCCCGCCTGCGAGCAAATGGTTTGTCCGGTCAAGTAGCACATAACCTGTCCAGTTTCAGCGGCATTGCTTGGAGGTGCCATGAGACGGGCGGAATTGCTACAGGAGATCAGACTGATGAGATTTGAAGATGCGTACACGGGTTGGACGG
>JAJDVC010000164.1 GCA_022826305.1 Gammaproteobacteria bacterium
CCGGGGAAGCTCCCCCTGGTGGCGGCATTCTTCGGTCTGAGCGATACCCAGAGGGTGTTGCGCGAGTGCGGTCTTTCACGATTCGCCAGCAGGCGGGTGGTGACCCTTGAACCGCTGCCGGCCGAGGATGCGGCCTGCGCCATCCGGAGCACCTTCGATGCCTACGGTTTCACGGGTGCGCCGGAAGACCGGGACGTGTGGGCGAACAGACTGGCCGAACTGTCCCAGGGGTGGCCGCAGCATGTCAACCGGGTGACCGTGGCGGCGTGCGGGATCATCCGGGCCAACGGCGGACGGATCGATTCGGGGCATCTGGATGCGGCCATGGCTGCCGCGGAGGAATACAGGCGGGAGTACTATGCCGGGCGGCTGGCCGCAGGATCCGGCCGGACCTGGATCTACCGGGAGCTGGCCCTGGTCGCGGAAGAGCACGGCGGCAAGCTGTCCTACGATAGCATCGAGTCGCTCACCGAAGCGGTGCGCGGGAAAACGGGAGAATCCATGGACGAATTCCTCACCAATGCCCTGCATGCCGGCCTACTGGCCCCGACCCGGGAAATCCCCGATCACTACAGGATTCCCATTCCGTCCTTCGGGGACTACCTTCGGGCGCTGCCGGTCGAACGACCGGAGGCCTGAGGCGAAGACATCACTATGTAATGGAATCCCTGCCTACCTCCTTCATGTATTTTTCGGGTTAGCTGAACATATGCCTGAAAATCGGTCACAGTGGAATCCTCCGGAGAATCTGAGATCAGATGTCCGCATGCTCGGATACCTGCTTGGAGAGACTATCCGTAACCGGCACGGTGAAGACCTCTTCAGTCTCGTTGAAGAGGTCCGTGCTGCGGCGAAGAAGGCGCAACAGGGCGATACGTCACAAACCCGCCTGCTGATCGACATGCTGTCCGCATTGAGCCCCGAGCGGCTTCTGCACCTCGCCCGCGCATTTTCCCTGTTTCTCAACCTGGCGAATATTGCCGAGCAGCACCACCAGATTCGTCAAAGGAAAAAGCTGGCAGCGCAGCGGTTTGCGGTCCCGGATCCGGTGCTTGAATCAGCTGCCGGAAATCGACCACATGGATTTCTCGAAGCCGAGTTCCGGCAGCTGTCAGCCGCAGGAGTCAAACCGGAAATCCTCCATGATCATGTCTGCCGACTGAATATCGAACTGATTCTCACGGCACATCCTACCGAAATCCTGAGACGAAGCGTTTCATCGAAGTTTCTGCGAATTGCGTCATTGCTGGAGCGGCACGACCGAACCGGGTTGTCCGGGATGGAGCGTCATGAGATCATCCAGGCATTGCGAAGAGCAATCGCGGAAGTCTGGGAGACCGACGAAATCCGCCGTATCCGCCCAACGCCAATTGACGAGGCAAAAAGCGGCCTTGTCTGGGTCGAGCATTCCCTGTGGGTGGTTATTCCGAAGATCTACCGGGAACTTGATCAGGCGCTACATCGGGTCACCGGGCAAGGGTTGCCTCTCGGAGTGGCTCCAGTCCGGTTCGGTTCCTGGATGGGCGGGGACCGGGACGGCAACCCCAACACCACCGAAAGCGTTACTGCGCGCACCTGTCTGCTGAACCGCATCAAGGCGGCAGAACTGTTTTACGGAGAAATCGACGACCTGAGACGCGACCTTTCCATGACCCGCTGCGATGACAACCTGCGCAGCCAGGTGGGGGATGATGCCCGGGAGCCCTATCGTACGCTGCTTGAGGGTGTGTTGCACAGGTTGCGTGCAACCATTGACCATCATGACAATACCCTGAACGGAACCGCCTTTGCTTCTGCGGATGTTCCGGGACCGGAAATCCTCGCAAATTGTTCTGATCTTCGACAACCGCTCCTGCTGTGCTACGAATCCCTGGTCAATACCGGTAACGGGATCATCGCTGATGGTCGTCTGACCGATATCATTCGCAGACTCGACGTATTCGGTCTGACCATTTTCAGGCTGGACATCCGGCAGGAATCGACGCGACATGCGGAAGCGCTGGATGCCATTACACGGCACATCGGGATGGGGAGCTACAGCGCATGGAGCGAGACACGGCGCATGCAGTTCCTGCTAGAGGAACTGGCTGGCAACCGCCCCCTGATCATGTCGAGCTTCCCGGAACCCGGGGTTGCCAGCGCGGAAGTTGCCGAGGTCCTGGGGACATTCCGGATGCTGGCCGGTCAACATCCGGAATCTCTGGGGGCCTATGTGATCTCCATGGCATCCCGCCCTTCCGATGTCCTTGCCGTTGCCCTGTTGCAGAAGGAGTGCCGGATTGCAAACCCGTTGCGAATCGTGCCGCTGTTCGAAAGCGTATCCGCCCTGCAGAATGCTGCGCAATGCATGGATACCCTGTTTTCCTGCGACTGGTACAGGGAGTATATCCAGGGACGGCAGGAAGTCATGATCGGCTATTCGGATTCTGCCAAGGATGCCGGCATGGTCACTGCAGCCTGGCGACTGTACGAGGCGCAGGAGCAGCTGGTCGAGGTGTTCGCGCGACATGATGTGTTCCTGACCCTGTTTCATGGTCGGGGAGGAACCGTGGCGCGCGGAGGCGGACCGGCTCATGAAGCCATTCTCGCCCAGCCTCCGGGTTCAGTAAACGGTTCCTTGCGCATCACCGAACAGGGAGAGGTGATCCAGGCCAAATACGGTCTGCCGGGGATGGCCATGGAGTCCCTGCAGGTCTATCTGGGAGCTGTCCTCGAGGCAACCCTGACCCCGCCGCCCCGACCACGGAAGTCCTGGCGTGACCAGATGATCGTACTGTCCCGGGATGCCATGCAGGAATTCCGCGACCTCACCAGGCATGAACCCCGATTTGTCGATTATTTCTCCCAGGCCACCCCCGAAAGGGAAATTGGTCACCTGAAAATCGGGAGTCGGCCCGCCAGAAGAACGCAAGGCGCCGGAATCCGGCATCTGCGGGCCATTCCATGGATTTTCGCCTGGACACAAACCCGGCTGATGCTGCCGGCCTGGCTGGGAGCCGGTTCGGCCCTGGAGCAGGCGATTGACTCCGGACATCGCACCCTGCTTGTGGAAATGGAAGAGAACTGGCCGTTTTTCAAGGCTACCATGAGCGCACTGGAGATGGTTTTCTCCAAGGCCAACCCCAATATCGCCGCGCTGTACGATGAAAGACTCGTCGGTGCCGAGGCAGAGTCCCTGGGATCCCTGTTGCGGGAAAAATATCAGTGCACCATGAAAATGGTTCTGGATATTACGCGCCATTCAATTCCGATGGAAAATGAACCGATAGTCAGGCAGTCTGTTGATATCCGCAATGCCTACGTCGAACCCCTGCATCTGCTTCAGGTGGAATTGCTGTCACGCATACGCTATCGTGATGAACATCAGGCTCTGGATGCCCTGCTCGTGACCATAAACGGCATTGCAGCCGGGATGCGCAATACCGGCTAGGGGGCTGCGCCGCAGAAATCGTGGCGACCGGTTTGCTGCCCCCGGTCATCCGGTTCATTACGGCCGAATTGGCCGAAATGACCAATCCGTCCGTCGATGAGTACTGGCAACTGGTTGGACAAGCAATTCCCGCCGTATGTCTTCGGCAACCTTCCCGACTTCCCTGGATACCCTGGGATCCATTCCAAGCTCCCGCTCCAGCGCCGTCCTCAACGGAAGCAGGAGATCGCCGGCAGGTGACGATTCGATCAGATCGCACATCCTCTCCGGTCCGATACCAGCCATGACATCAACCAGGTCCACCAATACGTCCCTCGTCAACATGTCCAGTTCGGGAAGGATCGACAGCGTCGCTTCGACATCCCTGGCACACGCTTCGGCATCGCCTTCCGTCAGATGCGCCCGGCTCCGGAGCATATGGACCTGTACCCTGCTGCCCGGAGTTCCCCCCCGTGCCTGCAGAAGCACACGGTCGAGAAATTCGAGGGCGGCACTTGCCTGACCTCGGGTCAGTTCTTGCCGTGCCCGCCCGCACAGCGCTGATTCCACCGCATCGCGAAGTGCTGACACATCGCTCGCCTCGAATCGCCGGACAACCTCGTCCCACGCAGCGCCTCCCTCCTCGTGACAGCCCAGATCGACAAGAATCTTGCCCTTGTTGACAAGAGCTTGTGCAACTGCCTCGACCTCGTCGGGCTCGCTTCCTTCACCGAATCTCCGGAGTATCTCGTCACAGGCCTCAAGTGCCTCATCCGGTCGCCTCAGGAAGTCCAGTGCCTCCGTCTTGTGGAGAAGCGCTGTTGCAATCTCCGAAGATGCGTCACTTTCCCCGAATCGTCGTACGACATCGCTCCATACCTTGATCGCGTCCTCCGTTCGATTCACATGGGCCAGAATCGAACCCTTGCTCACGAGGGCCGCCGCAACTTGCTTCGAAACCGCCGGCACATCGCTTCCACCGAAGTGCTCCACCGCCCGGTCACAGATTGCAAGCGCCTCTTCCATCCGTTTCAACCTGTACAGGTTGGTGGATCTCTGTACGAAAGAGATGGCGACAAGCTCTACCCATTCCGGCACGTCACTGTTCCCGAAACGGTCCTCAACCTCTTGCCAGACCAGCAGCGCCTCCTCGTGACGGCCCAGCTTTTCCAGCAAGCCCCCCCGGTATCTCTGGGTAACCGCGACCATGTTGAGGAGTGCTGGCCGTTCGGACCGATTATCGGTCCCGATCTTGCTGACCGCCTCTTCCCATGACGAAAGTGCTT
Organism: Gammaproteobacteria bacterium; assembly: GCA_022826305.1. Taxonomy (GTDB): domain Bacteria; phylum Pseudomonadota; class Gammaproteobacteria; order Arenicellales; family Poriferihabitantaceae; genus Poriferihabitans. The sequence continues at coordinate 4,696 of JAJDVC010000164.1, forward strand.
CCGTTTCCCGTTGCAACTCGGCCAGCACCTTGCCTCTTTGGAAGAAACAGAGCGCTGTCACCTCCCGAAGGACCGGCATGTCTCTTGCCATGTGGTTCTGCACGACACTGTCGAACGTGGTCAGCGCCTCCTCCAGTCGGCCGGACTCGAAGAGTGCCGTGCCGATGTTTACAAGCGCAAAGGCCATCTGCTCAATCACCCTGGGAGAGCTGTTCCCCTCGAAACGCTTTACTACGGCGCTCCAGGCATTTATCGCCTCGTCGGTGCGGTCCAGCGCGACCAGCGCGTAACCTCGGGCGACCATGGCCGACGCCAGATCGTCGTGAAACGCTGGCGAACTGTCCTTGCCATGACGGTTCAGGACTTCGTCACAGGTTTCCAGGGATTCCCGGGGCCGATCGAGCAGTCCCAGTACAACCGTTTTCCCGACCCGTGCGTTCGCCACCAGCATCTCGAGTTCCGGTGTCCGACTCTCACCAAAGCGTTTCACGACCTCTTCCAAAGCATCCAGCGCTTCCGTGTTGCGCTCCAGATCGTGCAGTATCCACCCCTTGCCGACGAGTGCCGTCGCCGTCGCCGCCGCGAGCGGGAGATATTCCATGTTGTCCGCTCCGAAACGTCGCACCACATCGTCCATCACGACCAGCGCCTCTGCTGCTCTCCCCAGCTTGACCAACGCCTTTCCCTTGTTGACGAGCGCCATGGATACCTGTTCGAGATCCGCACACGCATCACTTTCCCCGATATTCCGAATGATCTTGTCCCAGGCCGCCACGGCATCCTGCAACTGTCCTCTTTCCGTCAAGGCCAGTGCCTTCCTCAAGAGATCTCTCGAGGCCGATGATGCCGGGGATACCGCAGAACTGGACACATTCGCAAAGGCAGGCGACGCAAGCGAAAGCAGTTCTTCGCGATGGGTTTCGAGGGACAGCAGTTCGACAAGACTCTTGCATGCCATTCGGTAAAACTCTCCGCTGTCGAATCCCGACGCATCCTGTACCATGAGCATGCCGAGATCTCTCAACTCTTCGGTGGAATAGTAGGCCTCCATGAAGCGGATCAATGCATCGACCAGCGGCCCCGGGCCACGCGCACGACGCATCTGGTAGTAGATGTTGTATAGCCGCTCGGTGAGGTAGTAGAGCTTGCGCCGCGCACTGCCACCGCTCACTTCCACAGCGCCCTTGTCGACCAGACGGGCAAGCTGGGCACTGCACTTGCTGGTTCCGAGTCTGGCCCGCTCGGCAATCTCGCTCGCCGATGCCGGTTTCCAGAGATCGGCAAGGGCGAGATAGACCTTTCGTTCCTGCGCCGGGAGCGCATCGAGATGACTCTTGAAATATTCCGTATGGTCATCCACCAGATTGAGCAGATCGGCCATCAGTTCACGGAACGACAGATTTGACCCGAACCGGGCCACAATGGTCAGCAGCCTCGGGTTGCCGCCGACAAGAATCCGCAGGGCCTGGATATTCTGTCGCGACCGCGCCTGTCCCGACACGGTCTGCCACAGGGTCGAGCAATCTTCCGTGTCGAGCGGATGCAATCGAATCACCCGGAACAGTTCGTAGAGCGCTTCCTTCGGATCGTCCATCTGGTCGAAGCGGCTGGTCGAGCTGGCCAGCAGCACGATTCGCGGTTCGGTCTGCAGTTCCTTCCGCAACCGCCAACCCGCATCTCCGTCACTCATATCCCTGAACATCATGTTCAGGTTCTCGACGATCAGCACGAGGCGCTTCCCTTCTCGATCCGAAAAGTCCTGCAGCACCCCGAGGCACCGATCGGCCAGCATGCGGTCGTCAGGTATCTTGCGCAGTTCCTCGAAGGTACGGTGCAGATCAATACCCTCGTCCCCGTGCGGTGCCTGATCGGTCAGCCTGGATACGCATTCGAGCCAGAACTCTCCGGCAGTCGAGACCTCATAACTCTCCTCCGAAAAGATGATCGGGAAGAAGCGTTCGGAAAGATCAGCATCACGCGACATCTCCGCCGCAACTCTCAGCAGGAGGCTCGTCTTTCCACTGCCACGCGGCCCGATCACCATCTGGTGAATGTTCGTGTTGCCGGAACATTCGCGCAGCCCTTCGGTCAGGGATTCGTATTCAGCAATCCGGACGCAGAAGATAGCGACCAGTTCATCCTCGGACAGGAATCCCGGATTGTATTTCCTGGTGGTCACAGCCATTAATCCGACTCCCGCCTTCACCGCTATCGGTCGAACGCGGGTATGAAGCCCTGCCCGTAGCGTCTATCCCACCATTCCTCGATCAGACCGGAAACGAACCGGTAACTGCCGTCTTCTGGTTCCAGGTAGCCGTCATGCAGCAGCACATGCAGAACATCGTTGACCGAGAGGGTACCATCTCCTCTGGGCAACTCTTGTGTCGAGAACCAGTCGCGGTACCTGTCGATTGTTTCAGCGGTGATACCGCCGGCTGCTGCCGTGGCAGTCAGAATCTCCAGCGCAATCGCGTATCCTGCTCTCCCGAGGACCGGTTCCAGCCGATTCTCGTAATGCTGAAGATCCACCTGACCACTGACACCCTGCATATCCTGCACATAAACCCGTTCGACATCTTCCAGCGATGCGTTTTCCCTTCCGGTACGTTGCAGATGCTGGTGCATCCTGTCGAAGAACATCTGGACATGATGCGGAATACAGCAACGCAGTCTGCGGCACATGTCCCTGCAGACCTCCGGCGCAAGACCGATTCCATAGGACCCGGCAAGTTCCTCGAGACAGGAAACAGCCGTCTCCCTGCTCCATGGTTTCAGGTCGTAGGGAGAAAGGATGTTGGCGTGTGCGATAAGCCCGGCCTGCTCAAGGAGCGGCTGGAGGCCCACGCTACCCGACAGGATCAGCGTAACCCTGCCTCGATGGGATTGCCCCGCCTTGCGTAGCCAGCTCAGGAACGCATCCACTTCCTGTTTCCCACCCGGCGTTATGCATCCCTCCTCATCCCTCAGTAACCGGTTAACCAGAATCGGCAACTCGTCGATCGCCAGCACGACTGATCGATCACCTTCCGCCAGGGCGGTAAAGATCGCATCCCCTCTCTGTCGCCAGTTTCCGGCATCAATTCTGGCTCGCAGCTTCACCTTTAGATCCGCAACCGACAGTTCCTCGATCCGATCACTAATGCTTCTCATCGAGTTGACAATGGCCTTCCACGCCGTGTCCACGGGCTTCGTCCGGACACTTATTTCGGCAATCGCATCGGCTGGATCGATGGCCGCCTCCAGATCGACGAAGACGACCTCCAACTGGCCCTTTTCGACCAAGCGGCGCTGCAGTTCTCGGACGAGACTCGTCTTGCCCATCCTCCGCTGCGCGGTCAACAGGGTGTGGATTCCTTCATGCATCCGATCTTCCAGTGCTTTCAACTCCACCTCTCGACCGAAGAAATCCTCTCCGTCAACCCAGTTGATCCCACCTTTTCTCATCAAGATACAATTTCAACAATATGGTTGGCAACCATATTGTTGGCAAATTTACCGTTGTCAAGCTCTGTCTCCATCAAACTTGCCGGATCACGTTCCATGATCAACCAGACTGTATTTCACAGAATACTTCCTCCCGGTTCGGCCTCATGCCATGCGTCGGCAGATGACCAGCGTCTGAACGCCCAATTCTGCCCTGCAGACGGCAATCGTGACGGATCAGAGCAGTTCGGCAGTAGTGAAACCACCGGACTTGCCGAGATCCGGCACCTCCGGATCGGAATCAGTGGCAGACGGATCAGAGGCGGGATCTCGCATGCTCTGCACCGTGTTCCCTGCCCTGCCGATCCGACCAGTCAATGAATCCTGTATCCGTCTGCTACTTCTGGCAAACGATTTCACTTCACGCAAACCGTCGCCAGACCGTCTGTGATGCCTCATGCCGACACTCTCCTCACTTGTAACCGAATGAACCATCGACTGCTCGACACTCATGAAATGTTCAGGCAGACCATGGCGCAGCACGCACAGGATATCGTCATGTTTCAACCGAGCTTCCCAAACCGTCCGACAACACGACATATGTTGCGAAAATATCACGAAGACGAATTCCTGCCACAGGAAACAGCCGGAATACCGAATCCGGGAGACATCGACAATGATGGTATATTCCTGTTTTCCCGACTGCTGATCCGGACATTGGAATCACTTGCTACTGCCATTTCGGATGCCTTTCATCTTCTGTTTTCGGGCGACCCGGAACTGTGGGAGATCGTAGGAATATCCTTCAGGGTCTCGTGCACCGCCATCCTGGTCTCTACCCCTGTCGCCCTGCTGATGGCTTTCGTTCTTGCCTACCACCAGTTCCCGGGTCGAAGGGCACTGATTTCCCTGTTCAATACGCTGCTCGCCTTCCCTGCCGTAGTGGTGGGACTGGTTGTCTATCTGCTGTTGTCGAGTCATGGCCCGATGGGCAACTGGAAACTGCTTTTCACACAGACAGCCATGATCATGGCCCAGTCCCTGCTGTGCCTGCCAATACTGATTTCGATGGGACATGCGGCTTTCCAGGCGGCTGATCAGCGCGCATGGGAAACCGCCCGTACCCTGGGCAAGCCCGTAGCCTGGGCACTGATGATCGTGATCCGGGAAGTGAGATTCGGTCTGCTGGCCGCCCTGTTTGCCGCCTTTGGCAGAATAATCGCGGAAGTCGGTGCATCCATGATGGTGGGCGGCAATATTCTGCACCACACCCGCAACATTCCGACCGCCATCGCCCTTGAGACCAGCAAGGGCAACTTTGCCCAGGGCATTGCCCTGGGGATCGTTCTGATCATTCTGGCCTTCGCCCTGAATGCGACATTGCAATATTTTCAGGGCCGGGGCAGACTGACACGGTAGATTCTCCGTTCGTGCTGCCGACCTTGCCCGCCGCCATTGACAAGATCCCGCCATGTCACATGAACCCGATTGACTGCCTTTCCTATATCAACATCAGCAAGTCCTGGAATCGCAAACCGGTGCTCGCGGATATCAACCTGAAGATATGCAGGGGTCAGTTCAGCGTTCTATGCGGGGAAAACGGAAGCGGGAAAACCACCCTGTTCAAGATTCTCTCCGGTCTGCTGAGACCGGACTCCGGTCATGTCCAGGGAACGAAACAGCCGACACCCTGGAAACGGGCGCGCGCCATGCTGCTGAAACACACCCTGTACATGCACCAGACTCCCTACATGTTCTCCGGCAGCGTCTACCGCAACCTGTCGATTGCAACGGGAAACAGCGCAGACGGGTCATGCAGGAAGCAACGTATTGACGAGGCGCTTGACTGGATACAACTGAAACGACTCAGCGAGGAGTCGGCGCATGTGCTTTCAGGCGGCCAGCAGCAACGTGTCGCCCTGGCCAGAGCCTGGCTGAAAGGCTCCTCGTTCCTGTTTCTCGATGAACCTACTGCAAACATGGATAGCCAGTCCGTGGAACGTACCCTCAACCTGCTGGACAATCTCAAGCTCTCAGGGTGCGCAATCATGATATGCACCCATAATCCCGGCATCTTCGCAGACCTTGCAGACCAGATGCTCATGGTCGCCGATTCGGGCATTCGAGCAGCCGGTTTCGCCGCACCTTCCGGCGAATTCCGTCTGAACAACCCTGCTCCGGAAAACGCGGTTGTCTGAAAGAAGCGTCACGCGCAGTCCCGGAGTCACCGGTCTCGTGCTGGCTGGCGGTCAGGCCCGCCGGATGGCAGGATACGACAAGGGATTGCTGGATATCGACGGCATGTTCCTGATCGAACGGATTGCTGCCGGCCTTGAGCCTCAGTGCGAGGCCGTCCTGATCAACGCCAATCGGAACATTCCGCAGTACAGGCAATTCGGATATCCGGTAATTCCCGACATGCTCGAAGACTACCAGGGGCCGCTATCCGGAATGTTCAGCGGATTAAGGCAGATAGCCACCGAGTGGATGATTACCATCCCTTGCGATGGCCCATTCCTGAACCCACACTATGTCCGCCGAATGCATCAGGCGGTGAAATCCGAAAGCACCCTTCTTGCGACAGCCATGGGCGCCGGGCGGCTGCAACCGGTCCATGCACTGTTGCACCATTCCCTGGCCCCCTCCCTTCAGTCGTATCTCGCTTGCGGTGAAAGGAAAATTGATCGATGGTTTGGGCAACATGACCTGACGGTCGTCGATTTCACCGATGATCCGGACATGTTTGAAAACATCAATACGCCGGATCAACTGGAGGCCTGCAGGGACAGGCTGGCCGCCCTGCAAGGACAATCACAGCGATCATGACCACGACTTCATGGCATGCGTCCGGTGCGCTCAGGCAAATGTCACGGTAATGCGTCGATTCTGCTTGCCCTTGTTCTTGATGCTCTCCACCTTCACCCGACCGATTTCATTACTGTCCGCCACATGCGTTCCGCCGCAGGCCTGCAGGTCTGCATCGCCAAACTTCACCAGTCTGACCCGTCCCGACCCCGATGGCGGTCGAACCGACATTGTCCTGACCAATTCCGGTCGCAGGGCCATTTCCTCATCCGTAATCCAGATACAGGACATCTTGTGACCACCGCTGATGATTTCATTGAGTCGACGCTCGAGATCATCGCGAGGCGGGGGATCCGGCAGGTCAAAATCCAGCCGCCCGCTACCATCCCGAATTGAACCGCCGGTAACCGGCGCGGCCACGGCCGCACACAGCATATGCATGCAACTGTGCATGCGCATCAGTCGATAGCGCCTGTCCCAGTCAATCTGCAGGACAACGGACTCTCCCGGTTCAGGCAATGCCTGATTTTCCCCGACCACATGCAGGATACCCTGATCCTCAGCGCCCTTGCGACAATCCAGCACCTGAATGATCTCTCCGTTTTCCCGTACAACCTGACCCGTATCGCCAGGCTGCCCTCCTCCAACCGGATAGAATACCGTCCGGTCAACACTGAACGCTGCAGGATATGCCGCAACCACGGTAGCCGTGCAGTTTCTCAGGTATCCGTCTTCGCGAAACAATTCAGTTGTCATGCTAATTTCTCATCGACTGCTCAATATTGGCCTGAACCCGTTCGGCAACATCGACGGCCAGAAGCCCGTCCTCTCCGGCAACCAGTGGGCGCGAACCCGTTTCCACGCATTGTATGAAATGAGCCAGCTCCGCATCAAGCGCCTGTTGTGGTTCTACCTGAATCTTGCCGTAGATCAGTTCCGGAAACTTTCCACCCTGAGGGCTGTCTCCAAGTCGCACCTCTTCGATCTGCTGGTTTGTGAAATCCAGACCCAGGTAATAATCCTGGCAAAAGACACGGATGCGGCGGAACCGGTCTCTCGATACCCTGCTTGCCGTCACATTGGCGACAGTACCGTTATCGAACTCGATCCGGGTATTGGCTATGTCCACATGCGGTGTTACAACCCTGCATCCATTGGCATGAATCGAGGAAATTCCCGAATTGACGAGAGACAGAACGATATCGATATCGTGAATCATCAGGTCCGATACCACATCCACGTCCGTGGCCCGTTCGGAAAACTGTCCAAGTCTGTGTACTTCGATGAACCTCGGTTCCCTGACCAGTTGCGCGAGCCTGATGACCCCGGCATTGAACCGTTCGAGATGGCCAATCTGCAGGATGGCATCGTTGCCATGCGCCATCCTGACGATTTGAGCACTCTGCTGAACTGTCGGGGCTATCGGTTTCTCCAGCAGTACATGTACCCCTTTCTCCAGGAATTTCCGTGAAACCTCCAGATGAGCGCTCGTCGGCACGACAATGCTCACCGCATCAATCCGCTCCGGAAGATCGTCAGTAACCGTCCGTGCCGCACATCCACATTGTCTCGCCACCGATTCCGCGGTTTCGGCATTGCAGTCAACGACGGCAACCAGATCCACGTGTTCCATCGCGGCATAGATCCTGGCGTGAATGCTTCCCAGATAACCGGCTCCAACGACAGCGACCCGGGTCTTCCGACTCATGTCCGCTCCTTCGATTCCGGCATCTGAGGAATCCTGCGGAAGAACCTGCGATCAGGCCGCATGGGCCATCTCCACGCAACTCATGGGGCAACTCGTGATGGCCTCTGCAAGGGTCGCGATGGCCTGATTCCTCGGATATCCCTTTCTCCAGGCAAGCATCACATCCCTGGCGGGACGCATGTCCCCGAATCGCCGGATTGCAAGCAATCGCCTCGAATACTCGGCAGCCCCCGCAGCGGTGCACGGCAAGACGGTCACTCCCACGCCGCTTGCGACCATGTGCCTGATCGTTTCGATAGTACCGCTTTCGAGGGACTTCTGCAGATCGTTTCTCCTGCCGAGGTTCCGACAGGGCGGACAGGCCTCGAGTACCTGATCACGCAGACAATTGCCGGGGCCAAGCAGAAGAACAGTCTCGTCCTCCAGCAACCGGGAGTCTATCCTTTCACGATTTGCAAGAGGATGTGAGACCGGCACTACCACGACAAGGGGTTCGCGGTACAAGACCCGTGTTTCTATACCAGGCTCCACGAATGGATTGGATACGATAATCGCATCAAGGCTGCCCTGTTTCAGCTTGTCACGCAAGTCTGCCGTAAACCCCTCCTCAATGATTATCGCCATGTCGGGCACCTGCTCGCGAAGTATGGGGATCAAGTGCGGCAGCAGATAGGGGCCAATGGTGAAGATCACTCCGATCCGCAATGGTTCGACGAGATGATCACTCCCCTGTTCGGCAATCTGCCGCACCTGTGCGACGCTTTCCAGAACCATTTGCGCCTGATGAACGATATTCCGGCCAACCGGAGTCTGAATCACCTCGCTCGATCCGCGTTCGAATATCTTGACGCCCAGCTCGTCTTCCAGTTTCCTGACGGCGACACTCAACGTCGGCTGGCTGACAAAACAGGCATTGGCCGCCCGGCCAAAATGCCTCTCCCGGGCTACTGCAACGATATACCGCAACTCGCTGAGCGTCATGCAGTCATCCGGAGTCGCAGTGAATACGGCAATGCCTAGTCGCCAGCATGCAGATCCCTGGACAGGGATCGCACGATGTTCTCGGGAAGCGGGCCGGTTTCATGGGCATACTCCGGATGATCCACCCCCATGAAAACGTCGGCGTGCCGTCTCAACTGACGGATCATCTCCGGCGCAAGTTCAAAACGCAGGAAATGCACCGCGGAAGTCTTGTCCTCCGTTTCCCGAACAAGATCCTCGTTGGCTACCGGTGCAACGGATTCGAGATTTCCGATCCGGATCCATATCCTGCGCTCAATTCCGATAAGCCGGGAAAGCGCCTGACGGCGTTCAACCTCGTCCTCGTACTCGATCATGAATGTTGCCTTCCAGTTGCTTCCATCGGGGATCAGCGGATTGTAGGCGTCCAGTTCCTCCTCTATGGCATCCGCCTCGAAAATCTTCTCTATCCGCAGGATCTCCTGAATCTGGTAGAGCATCGTGACCCGGTCTTCAAAATACAGGCGCGCATTCGGTCCGAGTGAAACCTGGCGGTTTTTCTTGTGCGCCATTACCTGGCGGCGGTAGGCATCCCGTTTCCCGGCATATTCCTCCAGCGACATCAGATCCTGCCGACATAACTTGCCTGCATCTGGAATATTATTGATATTCATGATCTTGAACAATGAACTTCATGTCAAATCTATATACCGTACGCCTGCTTGAGCAGGCTGACCGGATGTGTGGTACTGCTACCGTCATCCAGAACATGCTCGATGAACCTGCCGGCCATCGGGCAGTCACTGCCATGATGATCGGCCTCGAACTGGCGAACCCGGTTGACGACCGGCTGTGCAATTTTCCTTGCCTTCTCGTAATATTTCGACTTCACGCCGTAAGTGCCGTCATGCCCCGAGCATCGCTCAATGGTCATGACCTCGGTTCCGGGTACGAGTTCCAGGCACTCCCTGGTCTTCATGCCGATCTTCTGCACGCGCTGGTGGCAGGCGACGTGATAGGCAACCTTTCCGAGCGGATTCCTGAAATCCGTCTTCAGTTTTCCATGCCTGTGTCGGAGAATCAGGTATTCAAACGGATCATAAATCGCATTGGCGACCTTGCCGACATCCTCATCATCCGGAAACATCAGCGGCAGTTCCTGTCGGAACATCAGGATGCAGGATGGTACCGGGGCCATGATGTCCCATCCCTCGTCAATCATGCGCACCAATCCCGGCATGTTTGCCTCCTTCGCCCGCGCCACGGATTCCAGATCGCCCAGTTCGAGCTTGGGCATGCCGCAGCATTGTTCCTCCGGAACCAGCGTAACCTGAATGCCATTATGCTCCAGCACACTGATCAGGTCCGCCCCCAGGCCAGGATCGTTGTAGTTCGCATAGCATGTGGCAAACAGCGCCACCCTGCCTGTCGTCTGCCCGGCATGAACGGGATCCTGGATCCGGTCAGGGTTCTGGTCTTCCACCCGTTTTCTCAGGGTCCTGCTGTGATATTCGGGCAAACCGGCCTGCGGATGCACGCCAAGGACGCTGTCCAGAACCTTGCGGACCGGATTCATGCGATTGGCGGCATTGACGGCATTGACGATGATGGGTATGCCGGCCAGCTTTCCGACCGCATCCGTTGACGACAGGATCTTTTCCGACGTTGTGGTCCGCCCCTCCCGGAATCTTGTCGCCTTGGCTCTCAGCATCAGGTGGGGGAAATCAATACCCCATTCGTGCGGAGGGATATAGGGGCATTTGGTCTGGTAACACAGGTCGCACAGGTAGCACTGATCAACAACCTTCCAGTAATCCTGCTTGTCCACACCGTCAATTTCCATGGTTGACGATTCGTCGACCAGATCAAACAGCGTCGGAAATGCGTGGCACAGGCTCACACATCTTCGGCAGCCATGACACAGGTCATAGACTCGCTCCAGCTCCTTGAACAGGGACTCCTGTTCATAAAAGGTCTCGGATTGCCAGTCCAGAGGATATCGGGTCGGGGCCTCAAGGCTCCCTTCGCGCCGGGTCTTCATGATCAGGAACCGTATGCTGTCGGAGTATTCCGGGCAGCCGACCCCTCTCGACCGCCCGGATACCGGAATCAGATATCGTCCAGTGTTCTCTGAAACTTGTTGGCATGAGAGCGCTCCGCCTTGCCGAGCGTCTCAAACCAGTCAGCTACCTCGTCGAATCCTTCTTCGCGCGCAGTTTTCGCCATGCCCGGATACATGTCGGTATATTCATGGGTTTCCCCGGCGATAGCGGCCTTCAGATTGTCCGGAGTGCTGCCTATGGGCAGACCGGTCGCCGGGTCGCCGCACTCTTCGAGATACTCAAGATGTCCGTGCGCATGCCCGGTCTCACCTTCTGCCGTAGAACGAAACACGGATGCCACGTCGTTATAGCCTTCAATATCGGCCTTTGCGGCAAAATACAGATATCGTCGGTTTGCCTGGGATTCACCTGCGAAGGCATCCTTCAGATTCTGTTCGGTCTTGGTATTTTTCAAGCTCATGAGTTGCTCCTGATTAGGTTGGATTTGATGAAATGTCGTATGTCGGTTTCCGGACACGTGGAAATTCTACGAAATGAAAAACAATAAATCCAATTGATTGTTTCAAATTCGGCGATAGATTTTTTCTATTTTATCCGGTTGCCGGATATGGCAAACCAGACAGGCTGGATCAAAGCTGCCTCAAGGCCTCGATACGCTCCTCAAGAGGCGGATGCGAGCGAAACAGCTTGCGGATTGAAAAGCCGCTTCCAACTCCGCCCGATATTCCGAAGGCGGCAAGCTGATCCGGAAGCACAGAGGGTTCGTATTGTGACTGCAACCGCATGAGCGCCGCGATCATGTTGTCCTTGCCGGCCAGTTCCGCTCCGCCGCGGTCGGCACGGAATTCCCGCTTCCGACTGAAGTACATCACGACCATTGATGCCAGGATACCCAGAACCAGCTCGGCAATGATCACGATGATCCAGTACGCCGGCCCGCCTGACGAACGGAACACGGCCCGATTGACCATCTGCCCGATGATCCTGGCCAGGAAAAACACGAACGTGTTGAGTACCCCCTGAATCAGGGCAAGGGTGATCATGTCTCCGTTTGCCACATGGCTCACCTCGTGACCAACCACGGCTTCGGCCTCCTCTGAAGTCATCTCGTCCAGCAAACCGCTACTGACCGCAACCAGTGCATTGTTCCGGTTCATCCCTGTCGCGAAGGCATTGATCTGCCGACTCTGGAATATGGCGACTTCCGGCATGCCGATTCCGGCTGCCGAGGACTGTTTTTCAACAGTCTGCAATAACCAGATTTCCCGTGCATTGGAAGGCGACTCGATAACACGCGCGCCGGAGAAACGCTTGGCCATCGTCTTCGACATCGCCAGGGAAATGAACGAACCTGCCATCCCGACGATTGCCGACAGAACCAGCAGCCCGGTAATATCCTGACCGTACTGGGCCAGATGAAAATCCAGACCGAGCAGCCGCATGGTAATGCTGAGCACCACCAGAATCGCGATATTGGTGGCGAGAAAATACAGCACCCGGTTAATCATCGTTTCACCCTGCAGACACTGCCGCTAAAAGCGGGTTGTGCCGGTCCGGCCGGAGCGAATCAAAGCAATCCCAGAATGGTATCCGCATCGCTGCTGGAAAGTCCTGCCGGGTCAATGTTCAGCTGGCTTACCACCCCGTCCTCGGCAATCAGCGCATAGCGCTGGGATCGCACCCCGAAATTCTTGTCGGTCAGGTCAAGCTCCAGACCCAGCGCCCTTGTCAGGGCGGCGCTCCCGTCGGCAAGCATCAGGATATTGTCCTCTGCATTTTGCGCCCTGCCCCATGCGTCCATGACAAAGGCATCATTCACGGACAGGCAGGCAATGGTATCCACTCCCTTTGCCTTGATCTCGTCACCACGCACGACATACCCCGGAAGATGGGATGCCGAACAGGTTGGAGTGAACGCTCCCGGCAGTGCGAACATGACGACCTTCTTGCCGCTGAAAATGGCGTCTGTAGAGATGTCCTGAACCCCTTCCTCGGTCATTACGGAAAGAGTCACGTTAGGAATCTTGTCACCAACTTGTATGGTCATTGCATTATCTCCTGGGCATGTTGTTGAAAGTCACGCATGAATTCTACACCGGATGGCCGGCTCCAGACAGGTCGAATACGCTGCTTTCGGAACCGATGCCCAGCACTCCCGCGCCCGACACCGCAAATTCGATATTCATTGCCGGCTCGGCCTGCCGTGCGATCCTGCATGCCTCGACCGCCTGTACGGCGATCATCAGGGGTCGGCCACGAAAACCACTGCCTGGAACCGATCACGAAGTGCCGGATTTCCGATCGATCGATTTGTACGGAAGATGGTCGAAGATCTTCATCGAAACATGAAACCGGAGCCTGGAGAAGGACAACCCCTTCTGATACCGCATGAAATTCCTGTCCGGAAAATCGAAATGGTGCTGCCCGTTGGCTACTCTACTCACCATACCCGCCTCTATCGAATATGCCAGTCTTCAGTTCATTACCTCTGCTCCTGTCATGACAATTTCGAAAGGCGAGCCGATCCGAAAATTTTTGCCTGTTGGTCGACTACCCTCATATCCGTTGCGCCGACTCCACCGGTAATGCCCGCAGATAGTCCCCGAAAGACGGAATCGGAATATGGTAATGGTGGGGAAGTTGTTTCGTCTGGGCCAGCAGACCGACATGAAGGGCATTGGCCAGAAAATCATCGAAATTTCCTTGTGAATTCTCCAGCGCAGATAAAATGAGGCCCCTTAGCACTGGTCGGGACAGGATGCCCTCCGGACTGGATTCAGCCGCCAGCGCGATCTGCTTGTAAAGCCCGGGATCCTGTGTGCCGGCAGCAAGCTGGTCAGCATAGTACTCGTTCTTGTACTCCTCACCAGCAGCCATGGCCTCATCCAGATGCCCCGAATCAATCCGTCCGCCGTTGGCCCGACTAATATCACACGCCGCAACCGCCACCCGGTTGATGTGCTGCGGCCACCCCTGGGACAGTTCGGCCAGCTTGTTCACCCATACTTCCCGATCTTCCTGCGTGCCCGTGAAACCGTAGGTATCGAAGACACTCCGGATGGCGCAGGCCGAATCATCATGTGGCAGGGGATCCAGGGTGACCACACGTCTACTGGCGAACCTTGAAAGACCGCACTCACGCAACACACTCTGGGTATCGCTCAGACCGAAGAACGCCGCCACCAGGGGAATCCCCTGGGGATCCCGGTGCAGGCAGTCCATCACCCCCTTCGTACTGACCGAAACCGGCGTGTTCTGCGCCTCGTCTACACACACCACGATGTGGTATCCTCCCAGAAGTTGTGCAGCCTTCCGAAAGGCCCGCCCGGCCGTCACCCCCTCGTCCCGGCGCCCGCCCACGGACAGGCCGAACACCCCGCCGCCACGCTCCGACAGTTCCCGGTACAGATTTCTCCCGCGATCAAGCAGTTCATCCAGCGCCTTGCCGGTCACGGATATCCCTGAAGCCTTCTTCCGGAGTCGCTCGCCCTCTGCATTGGCAGCCTCGACCAGAGCCTCGATGACATCGACAGGCGAGTTCAGGGAACCGGAATCCATGGCCACCGCCACCCAGGGCTCCTCCGGGGTCGAATGACGCCGCACCGCTTCCATGCACTCCGCCATCAGCGCCGACTTGCCGGCGCCCGGAGCGCCCTGGAAGACCATCGTGCCGCCGCCCACGATCCCTTCGTCGAGACTTGTGACGGCGGAACGGTACACCTCGTATTCCGCATCCCGCCCACGGAAGAACGGCTCACGGCCCGCCTCGGATCGGTCCGTGCGTCTCAGCCAGGTTTCCAGCGGCAGGGGATCGGCCGGCGGCGGCTTCGGAAAGGGTTTTTCATTCATACCAACAATCTTACCTCAACACAGGCGGTACCTGCAGATCGATTCGTTCCGCTGCTCCCGCAAGCGAACAAATTTGCAGGTACTGCCAAACTTGCGGAATTGACCGGGCCCAAAGAAGCGCGGGCAATACTGGGTAGGCTGAACAATCTGGAACCCAAGCTCACAGCTTCCGGCCGGGTGCCAGAAATTCTACTCAGTAGTCACGACAGCATAGCTGATCTATTCGGATAAATGTTGAGGGTGCCCCATTCACAGGGAATGGATACAAGTAGTTGTGGGAGATCTCTCTGGGCAACAATTCGGTCATCGCCTCGATCTCGTATTCTGTCAGGCCTCAATCCTGATCAGGCAGCCAAGCACCGCCGTGTCTTTGATTTTCGGCGAATGGTAAATCCAATCAGCGCCCGAAACGACAGAATTGAACTGCGCCAGGAAGGCCAGCCCGCTGATGGTCCAGGCCGTGATCTGTTCGCCCTTGGGAATGGCGGCAGCGGTTTTCTCCGGAAAAAGTGCACCCAACCGGCACCATCGTTACGGCGATGACAGCCCATATCGAAGCAAACCCGATGATTTCAAGTTCAGGACGTTTCACCATGCGGCAGGGAGGATCCGGCAAGTTGTCCAGGGTCTGCGGGAAGCAAACGGACAGGCATGTACGGCACAGTATCCTGTCATATGGTCCTGTCCTCCGCCACATCGTGTAAAATCCGCCCCGGGAACGTCACATCGATGCAGCACGGACGACTGCAACTGGAAAACCGATGTCGCATTCAGGAAATCATCCTCCCTGCCAATGCATAAACTACGACTGGCGCATCACTGACCTGTTCCGGACATGTCTACCGAACTGAGCATACGAAATCTCGTAAGTGGCTTCACTTCCGAAACCACTCCGGGGGCGGCGGCTAGAATCCAGGATTTCCGGGAACATCTGCACCCCGGTTCAATCGTGTACATCACCTTTTTGCCCGGATCCGATTTCGCCGATACCGTGGCCGTGGCCCGGCGGCTCAGGAGAGAGGGGTTTGTTCCCGTTCCACATTTCGCTGCGCGCAGCATACGAAACAGGCAGGAACTGGATGACAATCTGTCCCGGGTAGTCGGCGAGGCAGGCGTTGACCGCGTGTTATGCATCGCCGGTGCAGTCGACAAGCCGATTGGCGATTTCTCCGATTCGACACAACTTCTGGATACCGGCTTGTTTGACCAGCATGGAATCCGGACAATTGCGGTTGCCGGACACCCGGAAGGCAGCCCCGACATGTCTGATGCGTCAATCAAGGAGGCATTGATGTGGAAGAACATGTTCCTTGAGCGCTCCGATGCGGACATGCATCTGGTCACGCAGTTCGCGTTTGATGCCAGACCGATCATCGACTGGGACAGCCGCCTTCAGGCAGAAGGCAACAAGCTGCCGATCCATGTCGGCATTCCCGGACTGGCAACCCTGAAAACCCTGCTCATGCATGCCAGGGCATGCGGGATCGGCCCATCCATGAAGGTACTGACTCGTCAGGCGCGAAACGTTGCCAGGTTGATGTCGGTCAATACTCCGGACAAGCTGATTCGCGAACTGGCCGAATACCGTGCCGAACGCCAATCCTCCGGAATAACCGGCGTGCACATGTATCCCCTTGGAGGACTCAGGCGCAGCGCACGATGGGGTCATGCGGTTGCCAGGGGGGAATTTGTCCTTGATGACAAGGGAGGTTTCTCTGTCAACATCGACATGACCTGAAACCCGTCAGGGCTGCAGATCCTCAGTCTGGGCCGGAATGTCCGGTTACCAGGATCACATGCAGGAAACGGGGACCATGCGCACCGTACACTATCGTCTGCTCGATATCGGCAGTCTTCGAGGGGCCGGTTATCAGGTTCAGCGAGCGAGGTTGATGCTCGAGCATCGGCCAGAACCGTTCCATGGCAGATACCAGCCTGTTCTCTTCCAGAACAACGATGTGGATTTCAGGCAGGAAATTCAGGGTTGTCGGAGATTCCTTTCCTGATGTCATCACGAGTGTCCCGGTCTCGGCTATCCCGGCAAAGGCGAC
>JAJDVC010000050.1 GCA_022826305.1 Gammaproteobacteria bacterium
AATTTCTTCATGGGCAAACCGAAACGTTCAAGGGATCATGTTCCCCTGAAATGACTTGATGCACAGTTATCGGGGACCCTCCCATGAAACATCTACCCGCAGGACGATATGTCTTCCGATTCCTTTCCAATCCATCGGGGAGACATCCTCCCCGAACAGGGTGAGATGTGTATCCGGTGGTTTCTTCAAGCCCGCAACCCGATCGACGGACACCATGTCGACCAGCAACACCTGACGTAAGTGAGGATACAGCAGAAGGGATCGACATGCAGAGTGCGGACAACAACAGACAGCTTTCGGAATCCGCATTCGCGATGATGGATGGGTCGCACGAAGGCGTGGCGAAGGTAGTCACCGATGTCAAGGCCAAGATCGCTTCGATCAAGACCCGGCTGCACATCAGATCCTGCTCCGCACCCGGAACATCCGGGTGGACGGCATCGGCCGCACCTTGGCGGTGCTGGTCCTGGCCTCCCGAACAATCCACCCCCGTCCTCGCGAAGGGCGACTCATTGATCTTCAGTTCCGTATCGGTTCCACAGGCAACGCCCGGAGATAGTCGCCGAAGGACGGGACAGGAATACGGTAGTGGTAGGGAAGTTCCTTCATCGGCGCCAGCAACCCGGCATGCAGGGCATCAGTCAGGAAATTGTCCAGGGTCTCCCCGGTTTTCCCGAGCATCTCCTCGATGAGCGATTCGATGTCGTCGCAGGACAGTACTCCGCCGTTCTCTCCGGCAACCAGAGCCATTTTCCGATAGATCCGGGGCGGCCTGGATCCGGCGGCCAGCCGACCGGCGTAATAGGCATCCTTGCGTTCCCTGCCCCGCTCCAGTGCCTTTTCGAGGTGATCCGCCCCGATCCACCCGTCATTATCACCGATCACCCGGGCCGCCGCCACCGCCACCCGGTTGATGTGTTGCGGCCAGCCCTGGGACAGTTCGGCGAGATTCCGCACCCATGCCTTCCGGTCTTCTGCCATGCCCATGAACCCGTAGGCGTCGAAAACCCCCTGGATGGCGCTGGCCGCATCCTTCATCGGCAGGGGATCGATATCCACGACCCGCTCGTCGGCGAATCGCGACAGGCCGCACTGACGTAGCACATCCTGCGTGTTGCTCAGGCCAAAGAAGGCCGTCACCAGCGGCAGGTTCCCCGGTGGATCGTGCAGGCAATCGATCACATCCCTGGTCATGTCGGACACCGGGGTATTCTGAGCCTCGTCCACACACACCACGATATGGAATCTGCCGAGAACCGGTGCAGCATGCTCGAACAGGCCTTCGGCCGATACATCCCGATCACGCCCGCTCCAGGATACGCCGCCCACCGAGACATCCCGTTCCGGAATCTCCCGAAGCATCTCCAGACCTCTATCCAGAACTTTTCCCAGCATGCTGGAAATCGACCCGGACGACGCTTGCCGGAGGCGTTCACCTTCCAGATTCACCGCATGCACCATCCCCCGGACCACCCGGTCGGGAAACCGCAGGGAACCTGGCTTGACAATCACCGCCACCCAGGGGTTCTCCGGAGTCGAGTGGTGGCGCACCGACTCCACACACTCCGCCATGAGCGCGGACTTCCCGGCCCCCGGAGCACCCTGGAAGATCATCGTGCCGCCGCCTACAACGCCGTCATCGAGACTCATGACGGCAGATCGGAACATCTCGTATTCCTCATCACGCCCCCGGAAGAAGGCATCTCTCCCCGATTCGGCGCGATCCACGCGTCTCAGCCACTTTTCCAATGGCAGGGGCTCGGCCGGAGGCGGCTTCGGGAAGGGGATCAGCTCCATGGTGAACATCTTTTCATCAATGCGGGCCTCGGCAGCCAGCGGGTTGTTCATGCCCCAATGATAACAGACGTCGATTATCCAGAGCGGATCTCCGTCCCCGCTCCGGCGGGAATATCCTGACATGACTGATACCGATTCTCGTGGAACCGTGATCGTCGACTCTCAGCCCTCTGATGACTCCACCGGCAAGGCCGGGATGGAGACCGGTAATGATCGGGCATGTCCCGGGATGGGGACAGCAGACCGGCATGCAGGGCATTGGTCAGGAAATCACCCATCGACTGTCCTGCCTTCCTGCGCCTCGATTCGGTGAGTGAGTCGGTCCTGTCATGGGACAATTCACCTCCGCTTTATTGTGCGGCCAGAGCCAACCTCCGGTAGACCCAGGCCGCATCGTCATCCGGTAGCGGATCGAGGTTCACCACCCACTCTCTGGCGAATCGCGACAGGCCGCACTCGCGCAGCACCTGCTGGGTGTCGCCCAGACCGAAGAACACCGCCACCAGAGGGAGCTTCCCCGGTGGATCGTGCAGGCAACCCATCACCCCGGGGTCGTGTCGGACACCGGGATGTTCTGGGCTTCGTCCACACAGGTCACGCAGCGGAACCGGCCAAGCAGCGGGGCAGCATTGCGGAACGCCCGCCCGGTCGTCACGCCCCCATCCCGGCGACCCCCGGCCGACACGCCGAATGCGCCGCCATGTGCCGACAATCCCCGGTACAGCTTCCTGAAAAGACCGACCACATTGTCCAGCATCCTGATGACCGATGATCCGTAGGCGATATTTCCGAGACGCCTGCGCTCGGCGTTGGCGACCGCCACCAGCACCTCGACAACATCAACCGGCGACTGCAGGGAGTCGTGCCGGATGGCCGGTGCCCGGCGCACACTGGAACACCATCGTGCCGCCTACCATTCCTTCATCGAGGCTGCCCGCTGCCCGGCGAAAGACATCGAACTCCGAGTCCCGACAGCGGAAGAACGGCTCCCGGTCCACTTCGACGCGTTCGGATCGAGCTGGCGATCCTGCTCGCTCACCAGCATCACTCCGCCATTGCCGATGATGGAACCGCCGGTGAAACCAGCCTCGACCCTGCGGCGCCTGCGCCTTGAAAGCCGGATGGCATTGCGGGTATCATGTGGCATGGGTGGAAGCTCCGGCAATTCCTTTTCAACTGATTGAATCATGTCATGTAACAGAGGTTCCACTCTCCTCCCTCATGCATTTTTCAGGTTAGCCAGTTCACCAGCCCACTGACACGCACCAGCATTGCTGGAAGTGGTAACCGTTCAGTCGTACAGTCACGCACGACCAGCAATGTGTTGTTATGCGTGCAGCGTTCGGAATCCAGTGAGCTCTTGTCCTCAACATCGGTAAATGCCGAGTTTATGCGGCTGATCACTCAACGCTTTCAAATTGAAGGGTTTGATCCCGGAGAAGATCTGGAAACGCTGCTGTTTGACGGCATCGAAATCGAACCCTTGGAAGCATAGGAGCAAAATAACCCCGAACGGGGTGACATGTGCAAGAACAGCCCTCAAAACACATGAATAGAACCGAACGGGTTTATTTGTTTGATTTTGCGATTTGTTATGCCATAATCATCCCGAAAGGGTTGATTTATGACTGATAATAAAATTGAAAAACTGGGGCATATTGTAAAGCAGGCTCGCAAAGAGCAAGGCTTAACACAGGAACAGCTGGCTGCTACAACAGGTGTCGGCGTGCGTTTTATCCGCGAGCTGGAGCAAGGCAAGGAGTCCTGCCATATCGGCAAGGCTCTGACAGTCGTTTCAATGCTGGGGATCGATATCACGATTGGCGGTGAAGCATTATGAGCCGGATGCTGGATGTCTATTTGCAGGACAAACTGGTGGGTTGCCTTGAGCAAACAGACAGTGGTGACTTGGCTTTTACCTATGATGCTGATTACCTGGATGCGGCATCTTGCGCCATTTCGCTGTCACTGCCGTTGCAAAGCGATGCTTTCAGGGACTCGCGGGCTAAAGCCTTCTTCTCCGGCCTGTTGCCAGAGGAAAGCGTGCGGGGTCGTCTGGCGAAGTATCTGGGGCTTTCTGAAAAGAACCCTTTTGCCTTGCTGGAAGCAGTTGGTGGAGACTGTGCAGGGGCTTTGGCGCTATACCCGCATGGCGAACAACCGCCCAAAGCATCAGATGATGTTGAGGTCCTGGATGATAAACGCTTGCGCGAGGTACTGGATTTGATCAAACGCCGCCCAATGCTGGCGGGGGATGATGGCTATCGGCTCTCTCTGGCTGGAGCACAGGACAAGCTGGCGGTTGGTTTCAAAGATGGGCATATCTTGCTTATCAAGGGTGGAATGCCCACAACGCATATCTTGAAGCCGATGATTGAGCGTGTGAAAGACAGCGCTCACAATGAGCTGTTTTGCATGAAACTGGCGAGAATGGTTGGGCTTGATGTGCCAGAAGCATCGCTGCATTTTGCAGGCGATACGCCTTATTATCTGGTGGAACGCCATGATCGTGAGATTGGTGAAGGCGGTGTGATAACACGCGTCCATCAAGAGGATTTCTGTCAGGCACTGGCCATTGCGCCTGAAATCAAATATGAACGTGAGGGAGGCCCTGATATCGCAGCATGTCAGGATGTGATCGCTAAACATTCGGCACGCCCGGCAGCAGACCAGATTAGGCTGCTGAACATCGTGCTGTTCAATTATCTGGTCGGCAATGCGGATGCTCATGGGAAGAACTTCTCGTTACTCTACAAGGGCAAGAAACCAGAGCTGGCGCCGGCCTATGATTTATTGAGTACGGCCATCTACCCAGATCTTTCTGAAAGGATGGCCATGAAGATTGGCGGCAAATACAAGCCTAAGGATGTGTACCCAAGACATTTTTACAGATTGGTGCCTGACACCAAAACGGCACAATCAGCCATGAACCGGCAGATTGAAACGATGATTGGAAAAATGATGGAAGCTGCACCAATACTCAAAGCAAGCTTAATCGCGGAGGGGCTGGCATCGGATGTGTTTGATGAGATCATCACCATGATTGAAGAACGCGCTGAACGTCTGATCGAATAAGCGCACGTCATAACCAGAACATGCAAACAAGGTCTCTCCAGCGGCCTTTTTTTATGCCTGAAATTAACACCCGACCCGAACATTACATGAAGGGTGTGCAGGATTGGATATTACCCGTATCCGGTCGCGATTTGCCGATTGCGGATGATGAGCAGTCGGTTTGCCCGGTATTTTCTGCGCGGCAGGCGGTTGCACAGGGCTGGCATCAGGCCTCCGGGCCGCCCATGGCGTCGGTTGCCGGAGATCCGGGCAGGAACTGTCCGTACCAAGACCTGTTCCATCTTGCAGTACAATGCCTGGTGCCCGGATAGCGGGCACCCTTCCTTCCTGATACCCGATCACGCCACGGCGTGAGGACTGCTCCTGATCGGATTTCCGGCAACGACCGCAAGCGACGGTCCGGCTGCCGGTTGCCAGCCCTCTGAAGCGACTTTCACCGCAAGGAATACCGGGCCAACCCGCTACGTATCGTCGATACCGACCTCACCGTCTCCTGATATCGTGAATCTCACCAACTTCCCGGTGCTCGTGCAGTGTTCGGGCTAAGCTGCTTGTGCGGCAGTGAACATTGCTGGAACTCTGAAACAATCTTCTGGAAACCCGGAGGCGAACCATGAGGAAGTTATGACCTATCCTCCCGCCTGAAGGGACCTCCCAGAAAATTCAATCCACACGGATATAGATTTTCCCATCGCTGACCTGAACCGGATACGTCTTCAGGTCCACGCACACCGGAGCAGACATTGCCTTGCCGGTGGGAATGTGGAACCGTCCCTGGTGCAACGGGCATTCGATTACATCATCAATGACCAGCCCATCGGCAAGATGCTGATCTTCATGGGTACACAAACCATCCGTGGCGAAATATCCCTGCTCCGTGTTGTACACGGCGAATGTCCTGTTCCCGCAGTCGAATTGCATCACATCCTCTTCATCAATATCCCCTACCTGCGCAACAATCTTCCATTCATCAGTGAGTCTTGTCATCGTGCATGCATTCCCGAAACCATTCGGCAAGGGGTTGTATCATAATATCGTCCTCAAGCAAACCCGAACTGCCAGACTCATGAACACGGGAAAAGGAAAACAGCAATGTGAACTTTGTGATCAGGAACGGCTGCTGACATTTCACCATGTGATTCCAAGAAAGCTGCATCGCAGAAACCGTTTCAAGAAGACATACTCAAGAGAGCAGCTGTCCGAAGGCATCCTGATTTGTCGGATTTGCCACTCGGGACTGCATCGCCTTCATGATGAAAAGACCCTGGCAAGGCAATTCAACACAGTGGAGCGGATTCTCTCCGACCCCGACATGGCAAGGCATGTACAGTGGTCCCGTCGTCAGAAAATCACACGACCATGAAATCCGGAGAAATGCCGGCCCAGAGGCAAATCGCGGCATAACCATCCTGCGTCAGCTGCTCCCCCGTCTGGGGCGGTTGTATATAATAGCGGCGCAAGCCTCCCATCTCCCGACAAGACTCCAGACGGTTCGTTATCCCATGAATGCCGCATCAACCCCCCGATCGATCACGATTAACGGCCGCCGTTACAAATGGCCGGACAAACCGGTTGTCATTGTCTGTGTTGATGGCTCGGAACCGGATTATATCGAACAGGCGATCAAGGCCGTGGCCATGCCCTGGATGCAGCGTATGCTGAGCAATGGCGGCACGGAATTCAGGGCAGAATGCGTAATGCCGAGTTTCACCAACCCCAACAACATGTCCATCGCCACCGGCGTGCCACCAAGCGAACACGGAATTTGCGGGAATTTCTACTACGACCGGGAAACCGACAGGGAAGTCATGATGAACGAACCGGACCTGCTTCGCAAGCCGACAATATTCAAGGCCTTTCAGGATGCAGGGGCCCGGATCGCGATTGTCACCGCAAAAGACAAGCTCCGGCGTCTGCTCGGGCACGGGCTCACGATGCATTCCGGAGATGCGGTGTGCTTTTCTTCGGAAAAGGCGGACAAGGTCACCATGGCTGAAAATGGAGTGGACGACGTGCTGGGCATGGTAGGCATGGAGGTTCCATCAGTCTACAGTGCAGAACTGTCCGAATTCCTGTTCAAGGCAGGAGCGGAACTGCTGAAAAACTGGCAGCCGGACATCATGTACCTGTCCACGACTGACTACATACAGCATAAATTTCCGCCAGGCTCGTCCGGAGCCAATGCATTTTACGCCATGATGGACAGTTACTGCTCCGAACTTCATGAACGTGACCCGATACTGGGGCTTACTGCAGACCATGGCATGAACGCCAAGCACGATGAAGCGGGAAATCCGAATGTCGTCTACCTGCAGGACATGATCGACACGTTGCTTGGAACGGATATGGCAAGGGTCATCCTGCCGATTACCGATCCATATGTGGCACATCACGGAGCCCTTGGTTCCTTTGCGACCGTATATCTGAACCGCATCACCGACATGCCCGGCCTTGTCCGGTCCCTGTCGGACGTGTCGGGCATGGAAATGGTGCTCACCAATGATGAGGCCTGCAGAAGATTTTCCCTTGCCCCCGACCGTGTCGGAGACCTGGTCCTGATTTCAGGCAAGCACACCGTGATCGGAACCAGCGCCGACCGGCATGACCTGTCGGGACTCGACGCACCACTACGCTCACACGGCGGAATCAGCGAACAGATTGTCCCGATCATCTTCAATTGCAGGATTGAAGGAGTCGAAAACCGCATATTGAAAAACTTCGACATCCTTGACCTTGCGCTGAATCATGCGTCCAGCTGATGCCGGTTCCGAAACACGGGTGAGAGACCAATGAATATCCACGACACTTCCGTTGCTTCCCACCAGGCCATGAGAATTGCCGGAGAAAAGGTTGACGGAAACACCGGGGCAACGATAGATGTAATGAATCCCTATACGAATCAGGTGGTGGGCACGGTATCGAGAGCAAGTCGCCAGCAGGTAGCCCGGGCCTTCGACATTGCGGCAGGGTACAAGCCGTCCCTGAGTCGTCATGCGCGACAGCAGATTCTCTTTCGCACGGCGCAGATACTTGCCGACCTGAAGTCGCAGTTATCCGACCTGATCACCGCTGAATGCGGGCTCAGCAAGAAAGACAGCCTGTACGAGGTCGGCCGTGCAACCGACGTGTTTCAGCTGTCCGGACAACTGTGCATCCTGGACGACGGGGAAATCTTTCCCTGTGACATCACACCGCTTGGCAAGGCACGCAAGATCTTCACTCAGAGAGAACCCTTGAATGCGATTTCGGCAATCACGCCATTCAATCACCCGCTCAACATGATTTCCCACAAGATCGCACCTGCTATCGCGACCAACAACTGCATGGTCGGCAAGCCTGCCGAGCTGACCCCACTTACCGCGCTGATGCTGGCCGATATCCTGTACGAAGCCGGCCTTCCACCGGAAATGCTCTCCATCGTCACCGGACTGCCGGAAGATATCGGAGACGAGATGATCACTAACGGACACGCAGACCTGATCACGTTCACGGGCGGAGTTCCCGCAGGGAAATACATTGCCCGGACAGCCGGATACAGGCGGACTGTTCTTGAACTCGGCGGCAACTCGCCGTTTATCGTCATGGAGGACGCAGACCTGGACAAGGCAGCCGAAATGGCGGTCCAGGGCTGCACGAAGAATTCCGGACAGCGTTGTACTGCCATCAAGCGCATCCTTGCCATTGACACCATCGCGGATGATTTCGCAGCGCTCGTGGCGGAAAAGGCATCCAGGCTGAAGTATGGAGACCCCATGGACCCGCACACCGATGTGGGAACGGTGATTACCGAGGAGGCAGCACAACTGTTCGAAGCGCGCGTGAACGACGCCGTCGATCAGGGCGCCTCACTGCTGTACGGCAACAGGCGCAAGGGCGCTGTCTACTCGCCTACCGTACTGGATCATGTTCCGTACGACTGCGATCTGGTCCGAAAGGAAACCTTCGGCCCTCCGATTCCCATTATTCGAGTCAGGGACATCGATCATGCGATTTCGGTTGCCAACTCGACCACCTTCGGTCTTTCCTCCGGTGTTTGCACGAACAATCTTCAATACATTACCCGACTTGTCAATGAACTGGATACCGGGACCGTGAACATCTGGGAAGTACCCGGATACAGGACGGAAATGTCGCCATTCGGAGGAATCAAGGATTCCGGATTGGGGTACAAGGAGGGAATACTCGAATCCATGAAGATGTATACCCGCGTCAAGACCTTTTCCCTGCCCTGGCAATAGCCCGACCCGGAATTCCGTGAAGATGCCGGACAACATCCCGGGGCATGGTCTCCATTCATGGCGATTCACAGGGGACAGCCGAGACCGCGCACAATGCGCCGCATGGTGACCCGAGCACGGTTGTCGTAGCCCGAAAAATGCATGAAGGAGCAGGGTGGAATCTCCGTTATGTGATATAATTCAGTGACTTGAAAAAGAATTACCGGAGCTTCCACCCATGACACATTGTACCCGCAGA
>JAJDVC010000224.1 GCA_022826305.1 Gammaproteobacteria bacterium
GGCCGAGTACTGCCCGTATCTTCGCCCAGTCGTCGAAGAAATACTCCTGCAGCAACGGAAGGATCCTGGTGCGCATCGCCTCTGACAGCTTCTCCATCGAATCGACGTCCAGCAGGTATGTGTGCCCGATCTGCCGCTCCCGGTCAAGCAGCGCCGCTACGCGCCTGTTGATGGCTTTCAGCAACTTCGAGCAGTCAATCCCTTCGATATTTCGGCAGATTCCCTCGTGCCCGGGCTCCGGCATCATCTCGATGAAGGTGAAGCGTCGCCTCAATGCCGTATCCAGAAGCTGGATGGACCTGTCTGCGGTGTTCATCGTGCCGATCAGGTAGAGGTTGTCCGGGATTTCGAAGCGCTTGCCCGAGTAGGGCAGGGTCACATGAGTTGCGTCTGCTCGACCCGCCCGTTTCGAGTCCTCTATCAGGGTGATCAGTTCGCCGAATATCTTGGCGATGTTGCCCCGATTGATCTCGTCGATGATCAGCACGAAGCGTTCGTTCCTCCGCTTCATGGCGGCCTCGACGAGGCGCTTGAAAATCCCGATGTGCATTTCGTACAGGAGAGTACCTTCCTCGTTGATTTTCGGTCTGATGCCCTCAATGAAGTCCTCGTAGGCAAAGTTCTGGTGAAACGTGACCATCTCGATTCGTCCCGTACCCTCCTCGCGGTCGAATCGAAGTTCGTCGTATCTCTGCTGATTCAATTCCTTGTCGTCGGAAATTTCTCCGATGATCTCCAGGCTCAGGTTTCTCGTTCTCCAGGTCTTGCCGGTACCGGGCGGTCCGTAGAGAATCTGGTTGAGCGGGAACTGCCTCTTGTCGATTTCCTGCTCGGTGGATTGTTCCGGCCCCGAACTGTCCTCCTTGCTCAATCGGTCCAGCAATCCGAACATTGTTGCGTACTCTTCGGATTCACGGAATGAGTTGACGACCTCCCCTGCTCGACCGAATCCGGGCATTGTCGTGAAATGATTCAGCTTTGCGCGTTCCTTGTTCAGCCAGATCACATGCAGGCGTTGAGCCTCATCAGGCTCATCCTGATAGTCATTCCGGTAGACCACCCCGACCCCCCGACCCTCATCTTGCCCGGACCTGACCAGGATGACATCGCCGGCGCCCGGTTCCTCTAGCGGGAAGCCGCACTTGCCGTCTGGTTGACCGGCATATACGTAGTTGTTGGTTCTGAATTCCTCCCAGCAGTCGTCTGTTCCGCCGTCATGAGCATTCGTGCTGATCTGGAAAACCTGTCCTCCAACATGCGTCCAGACTGCACTTATCAGATAGGCGAACAGGTTGATCTCGTACAGCTCACATTCGGGAAATCCCTCCCTGATCTTCTCTATGCAGGATGCATATTCCTCCAGATTGATGCCTTTCGCTTTCGGTATGGAACCGAAGGATCCCAGCGATTTGATATGATCGCCGATCGGCAGGAATTCGCAAGGGTTCACCAGAAACAGGGCCTGCGTCAGTTTCGTGGTTGCGATACCCTTCAGACCGAGCGCCTGATCGAAATCATCGGGCTTCACCGCCTCGAAGCCTGCCACGGCGTCGCGAAACAGTCTCCACAACAATGCTGGATCTCC
Source organism: Gammaproteobacteria bacterium (assembly GCA_022826305.1). GTDB lineage: Bacteria > Pseudomonadota > Gammaproteobacteria > Arenicellales > Poriferihabitantaceae > Poriferihabitans. The sequence goes on from JAJDVC010000224.1 coordinate 1,586, forward strand.
CCCCTTCCCGTCGTGGAACAGCAGGTTCCCTCTATATGGGGTGGGAAAGATGAATGCATCGTCAAGGTCAAAAGGCAGGACTTCCGTCAAGCCGAACCTGTTCTGGATGTCCGGATAGACACGATTTCTGGTTTCTTGCCCTTCTTTCAGGCTTGCCAGGGTGGTGAAGAACGAGAAGGGGTCGATGTTGTCATCACCATAATTCAACAATGATTGATCACCGTTGCCAGCCTTCTTCCATGTGACGGCCTTGGCTTTTTCGATCAGGAACTGTTCGCCGCCTTCGGCAATCTTCTTCCCAAGTTCCCTGAACCACGGAACCCAGCTATAGATTTCCTTCATGTGAACCCCTCTCTTTGGCCAGTATTCGTGGTTGCATTGTAACCATCGAGACCATGTTTTTCATGGCTTTGGGATTATCAACTGTGCGGATGCCACTGTTGATTGACTGACATTTCGACGTTCCTTCCCTTCTCCTGAATATTCCCCAGTCTGTTCTCTCGTAGTGTCTACTGCGTCTGAAGCTGCTGCGCATCGGCGCGGTGATCGTGCGCAATACCCGCCGGGTGGTGTTCATGCTGTCCGGGAGCTGTCCGTACCAGGACCTGTTCCGCCTCGCGGTACAGCGCCTGGCGCCCGGATAGCGACTACCCTTGCGCCCGGAAACCCGATCACGCCACGGCGTGAGGATTGCTCCTGCCCGGACCTTCGGCAACGACCTGGATGCCTGCTGCTTGCCCTCTGAAGCGGCTTTCACCGCAAGAAATACCGGGAAAAACCGCTGCCTGTCCTCAATACTGACCTCGCCGTCTCCTGATATCGTGAATCTCTCCAACTTCTCCGGGATCGTGCAATGTTCGGGTTAAGAAACTGTTGATGCGACATTTTCATTGACGCTCCCAAGCCGCTGGCGTTTACTGTCGCAGTCCCATCACGGTTCGACCGAAGGAGTATGTTTCGGGCATGGAAACGAGCTGGAATCGAGGATGTGCGCCTGCATGACCTTCGGACCAGAAGCAGGCTAGCCCGTACCGGGCGCAACCCAAGGACTGGAGAGGCGGTTTCGATATCGGGTGTCGACATCGCCGATATGCAAGGCAGGGAGGACGCTGAAGGATGCCGTCAATACAGGTTCCGGATCGTGACGCTACAACTCCATCTGAACGCGACTGGTGACGACTCATACCGACTGCATGTAGAATGCAGCCGAATGCTATGCGATGGCGGATATTCTGCGAGCTTCCGGGGCGGTGTCGAGAAAGCACAGGATGGCCGTGGGGCTGACGGCTGGACCGCAACTGGTCTGGGTGCTGAATCGCGTGGCAAGTAAGTTGTGTGTAAAGGCAGTGGTATGATGGAGTAGCAACATACCAGAGCACAACTTGATAGGGGTGATTGAATGGAACGAATCAAGGTTGGAAGTGATTCTTCGTGAGAGTCATCAGTCGAGAAACGCGTGGCCATGGTCAAGCCCACACGGCATTCTAGGATGTCCATCCTCGCAAAACTGATACGGCAGGGGTAAAACCAGAAGCGGGCGTCACTGTCAATATCATGACAGACTCATAACAAATGCCAGATCCATCATTTTTGTCTACCAACCTACGCCCTGTGTTTAGTGCAGTGATGCAGTATGTCACGCGTCTTCATGCCGAGAGATCGGGAGATCGGCCCACCACAAGTCTTCTGGAACACACCTTTAACGACACTCTGAACCGCCTAAGGGGCGGAAATGTTACAGACACATGGTGGCGAAACCTTTTAGCAGTACTCGCACATAAGTACATTGCACCCGATTTCCTAAATGTGCATGCGATACGAGAATGGATTATGGAAGAAGATGTGGCGAAAGACCTTAAGGACCTTGCCACTGACCTTGTAATGGGCGTAACTGTTGAAAGGCCCGAAAGGCGAAAGCATCTGGCGGAAGAGTACTCGAGGCATACTGGAGAAGACGCACGTCGTGCCGATGGTCCTATTGACGTGGTGACGGGGATACTTGTAGCCGGATACCTCAGTTCAATAC
>JAJDVC010000182.1 GCA_022826305.1 Gammaproteobacteria bacterium
ATGGTATACGCCGAAACCGGACGCCTCGTACCACCCGACTGGGACTTTGACGAAACGGTCTCCCCTGCAGAATATCTCGGCACAGCACGCGCCTGGGTCGACAGGCACGGAGTGCAAATCATCGGGGGATGCTGCGGAACCGGGCCTGATCATATCCGCGAACTGAACGAACTCCTATCCTGAAAACCCGGGCTTGCACGATCATCGCTCCCCGCCATCCATGGTGGTGAACCAACGTTCCTGTCAGACCGGAATCCGGGCACGTGTTCCGTGACGGACAATTCGCCCGGACCGATCCGGAAACCGCCATCCACCTTCAACAGGACAGTTGCAGACCCTTCATGTCAGGACATGCCGGTTATCCCCGAGACCAGTCCAATTGCCAGGGTCAGGGACAACACGCTTGACGCGGTGGAAACCAGAATGCTGGCCGACACCCGTTGAGGGGCAACGTTGTAATGCCTGGCAAGCATGTATATGTTCCCCGCCGTCGGCATCGCGGCACATGCGATCATGACCGCCGCGGGAAATGGATCCAGGGCAAATACATATAACGTGGCGCATGCAACAGCCAGGGGATGCAGGACCAGCTTGGCAAGGGATATCCAGACTGCCACACTCAACCTTTCAGCTATCTGCTCCGCCAAGGAGCCTCCGATAGCGAACAGGGCGCAAGGGGTGGCTGCCGCCCCCATGATCTCAAGATACGACACGAGCATGACAGGCCTGGGCAGGTCCCACACCGACCAGCACAGACCCAGAACGATTGCAATGATCATGGGGTTGCTGAACAGCCCCCGCAATATGGTCCATAGTGCGGATGGGCCCGACATGCGGCTTCTGCCAGCTGTTATGACAGCCACCACAAGTGTGCCGAAGACAACCAGATCCATGGTCAGGACCAGCAGTACCGGCGCGGCCGCCTGCACACCAAACAGCATGATCAGAATCGGCAATCCCAGGAATCCGGTGTTTCCGACAGCACAACACTGCGCCTCAATGGCCGATTCCTGCATGTCGCATCCCCGCATCCTCGCCACAACCGTGGCGATCAGAAACACGACAAGCGTTGCGCCGACATAGGCAATCGCGGCGTCCCCGTCAAACAAGGTGCTGACCGGCAGTTTCGACGAGAAGTCGAACAGCATGGCGCTCAGGGGAAAGTAGAATACGAACCGGGTGAGGTACTTGATGCCTTCGTCCGTAATCAGTCTCGACACGACCGCAGCATATCCGCAACCGATGATCAGGAAAAACGGCACCAACTGGAAGAAGATATGAGCCAAAAAAGCCCCCCTGATCGAATCGAAACGCATCCTGTCCCACCCACGGCTGCACTGGATTTCCCTGTCCGGACAGCGCCTCGGGCAGACAGGCTGAAGCCCCGGGCACGGGAATGTCTCATGGCGCCAGGAACTGGCTGACAATTTCCACGGCCTTGTACCAGGCGTTTCGCCAAGTGGAAACCCGTTTCTCCGGCTGCAGGACATTGTATCAACTAACGCCCGGTCGTCGAATCATTTCACGACACGTTTGCACATGTCCGATCCGGACAGTTCCCTGCTTGCGTTTTCACCGGAATGCAGGAATCCTGCTCGGTTATACCTTCTGCATGACCCGCAAGAATCCCTACATGCAGGATCATCATGCAGAGGCGGCCTCCAGACTCCAGAAATCCGCTGCCCGCGCAAGCGTATTCGTGGCAACAGTCCTGATCTGCGCCAAGTGGCATGCCTACTACATGACCGGCTCGGTCAGCCTGTTATCCTCCCTGATCGATTCCATACTGGATTCGTTTTCTTCCCTGATCATGATGATCGGCGTACATCAGGCACTGCAGCCCGCCGACAGGAAACACCGTTTCGGTCATGGCAAGTTCGAGGCACTGGCATCCATGTTGCAGGTCGTATTCATTACCGGTTCCGCAGTGTTCCTGATATACGAATCGCTACTGCATATGGCCTACAGCAATCATGTCCACCATATCCCGACAGGCATTGGCGTCATGGTCCTGTCCATGGCGCTGACTCTGGGGCTGGTCGGATTCCAGCGACATGTCATCCGGAAAACCGGTTCACTGGCAATATCCGCAGACAGCCTGCACTACCAGGGGGATCTGCTGATCAATCTGGCCGTGATTATCGCCCTGCTTCTCTCCCAGTTAACCGCGTGGCCCTATTTCGATCCCTTGTTTGCCCTGGCGATCACCGTGGTCCTGTTACACGGTGCGTACAAGATCGGGCTGCCGGCAATCAACATCCTGACCGACAAGGAGCTGCCCGAGACCGACAGGCGGAAAATCTCCCGGATTATTCTCGGTCAGGAAGGCGTGCGTGCCATTCACGATCTTCGAACCCGCTCTTCCGGCACCCATCTGTTCATCGAGTTCCACATGGAGATTGACGGACACCTGAACATCAAGGAGGCACATGAAATCACGGAAGCCGTGGAAATGCGACTCTACCGTGCCTTTCCCAGTGTGCAGGTGATCATCCATCCGGAGCCGTTCGGAATGGAAGATTCTCGGCTTGATGACCGTGTCGCCTGATCGATCATCATCCGCAACACGTTGACTCCGGCTGAAGCCGGGCCATTGGGACAGCCTACATGGACAGCCGCTCGCGGGACGGGCCCGATGCGTTCGCAACCCATTGCAACGCATCCACAAGGTCAAAAACCGGCACTCCCGTTTCCTCCCTGATGCGTTCCTTGAACGGCGAAAAGTTCGTGCACTCAAGCACAAGAAGCTGCAAGCCGGGAACCTCCCCGACACATTGGCCGGCGACCGCCAGGACATCCCGGCAGGCATCTTCCCGCGTTATGTTTTCCAGTTGGCCGGCGATGGCGCGAAACCAGGCGGATTCCGGATCCAGCCCGTATACGTGCAGGTATTCGCCGGACACCTCCCGCAGATGACGCATGCCAAGCTTTCGCTTGTCATAGGTCAGGATTCCGACATGGGATCTGCCACCATAAATCTGCCGCAAGAAGGGAATCAGCACCAGAGAGGAACTGATGAACGGAACCTGCAGATGCTGCTGCACCGCATGCTGCAGGG
>JAJDVC010000146.1 GCA_022826305.1 Gammaproteobacteria bacterium
GGGTCTGTACTGGCCGCCCGCGATACCGCCCCAGACAGCCTGTGACCCGGTCTGGGTCTGGCGCTTGACGCGGCGGGCCTTGCGGCCGCCTTCCCGTTTCCCACGGCTGGCTGTGCATGATGAACCGGCTGGCATGGCTGATTGTTGCGGATGCTGGGGCTGACAGACCAATTATACCGTCTGGTCCGTTTTCTTTCAGCCGCAAGGCACCCGTCCCGGAGCCTGCCGGGATTCCCCGATGTTTCATCTCTCCTTGTCGCTGACTGCACGGGAACGGTCCATGATGATCGGACAGCAGGTAACATGATGCAGGAAAATAGCGGCACGACCGGAGCAGGTTGCGGCATATGCGCTGAAACGGCGCCAGGAATCGACCGTTTGCCGGTCAACCGGTTACATGATACCGGCGCCACCGGGATTGCCGGAGACACGACAAACCGGAAAACCCTGACAAGGCCTGTACCATCGTTGACCAGGCACGCCTGACCACCGGATTCCCGACCGCCCTGCCATGAGCACTGGTTGCCGCATCCGCCGGATACTGACAGCCCTTGCCGTCTTTTCGGTTACATTCCCTGTTCCGGCGGATTCTTCCTTTCATGCCTGCTTTCCCGGACTTGGGGTGGTCAATCCATAGGCAGGCTTAACCCGATAATCGACTTCCGACAGTCGCGTGGTACCCGGTACTTGAATTTGGAGTTCAACGGCTTTTCGGTTGAAAACGCAATCCATTGGTGACAGGATGCGACCTGCTCCTGAAGGGGACGGGAATCGGCGAAAACCGGGCCGACTGATATCGGAATTCCGACGCACGGGAAAGTGAAGGGCGCATGAATCATGATCTGTCAGAAAACTGTACGGTGGGTATTGTCGGAGCGGGTGTCATGGGTAGCGGTATCGCCGAACTGGCCCTGGCATCCGGCCATCCTGTCGTGCTTTGCGATTGCCGCGATACGGCGCTTGGGTCGGCGAGGCGGGCGGTTTTCCATGGACTGACGCACCGGGACGGGCGAAACCCGGTGTCGGACGGGGGTGCCGGAGCAGCTATCCGGCGCCTGACCCCGACTGTCCGGCTGGGTGATCTGGCGGTCTGCGATCTGGTCGTGGAGGCCGTGGTCGAGGACATCGGGACAAAGATGCAGGTGCTTCGCGATCTCGAGCGGCATTGCCATGCCGGGACGGTGCTGGCGACCAATACGTCTTCGCTGCCGGTCGGCAGACTGTCGGAGTGTCTCGAGTACCCCGGCCGATTTGCCGGGCTGCACTTTTTCAACCCGGTGTCCACCATGAAGCTCGTCGAGGTGGTCCGTGCGCCCGCCACGCGGGAGGCGACCGTCCAGGCGCTGTACGAACGGGTTCTCGGATGGGGCAAGCGGCCTGTCCATGTCGCCGATTCGCCGGGCTTCATCGTCAACCGCGTGGCAAGGCCGTTTTACTGCGAACCGCAGCGGTTGCTGGATGAGGGGGTGGCGGACATCAGGCAGATCGATGCGATCTTCAGGCATTGCGGCGGGTTCAGGATGGGGCCTTTCGAACTGATGGACCTGATCGGCAACGAGGTGAACCTCGCCGTAACACGGTCGCTGTACGAGGCCTTCGGCAAGGCACCGAAATTCAGGCCCGGCGCACTGCAGGCATCAATGGTGGAAGCCGGAAACCTGGGCCGCAAAAGCGGCAAGGGCTGGTACGAATACGCCGATGGCCGAAAGGGAGTACCGGCAGGTTGCCGGAGCGGATACCGCCCCGATCACATCGAGGTTCCGGATGACATGGACATGGCACGGGAACTGGCGGCCTTGGCACGCGATGCGGGTATCAGGGTCGTGCGGGTACCGGAAGGTGGAGCGATCAGGATGGATGGATTCGCCCTGGCCCTGACCGACGGTCGCAGTGCGCGGTGCCGGAGCATCGACTCGGGAGAGAAGTTCGTGCTGTTCGATATGGCTGTGGATTATACGGGCGGTTCCCACGTCGCGATCGCCGTCGACCCGTCGACCGATGAATCCCTGCTGTGCCAGGCAGCCGGTTTTTTCAATGCGCTCGGCAAGACAGTCATCGCAATCGGGGATACGCCCGGCATGTGCCTCATGGCGACCGTCTGCATGATGGTAAATGAGGCCGCCGACTGCATCGAACAGGGCGTGACCAACCAGGACTGCGTGGACCTTGCGATGCGACTCGGCGCAAACCATCCACTCGGACCGATGGCGTGGGCGGAGCGGGTGGGGGTGGATTCAATCCGCACCGTGCTGTCGAACATGCAGCGGGAAGGGGACCCGGACAGGTACCGGTGCTCGACCCTGATTGAGGCCTGGGCCGATTGTTCGGGCGGGGATTTCCCGAGGCTGGCATGAACGACCGACCCGGCGCAGGATCCGTCGACCGTGCTGGATTCGGGTCTTGTTTCAACGGCAGGCTGGAAAAGATCCTGCATGGCGAACGGGAATTTTCATGAAATACCCCGCCTCGGGTTAGAATAGGGCGCTTGATCCGGATACCGGACAGCAGGCTGGTTGTTCTGCAGGACAATTGCCGAAACAGTTTACCAGTAAGCACAGGGGATGCGAGATGAAAAGAGATGGTTTGTACTTCCTTACCCCCGTTGCGGCCGTCTGCATGGCTGCCATGCTGATCGCCGTACCGGCGACCGCCGAGACCGTCAGGATCGGATTCGTTACCACGTTGACGACATCGGCGGGAGTGATCGGAGAGGATATGAAGAATGCGGTCAACCTGGCGGTTTCCCACCTTGGTGGGAAAATGGCCGGAAAGGAGATCGAGGTCATTTTCGAGGACGACGGGTTCAAGCCGGAAATCGGCAAGCAGAAGGCGGAAAAACTGGTCAAGAAGGACGACGTGGATTTTGTTGCCGGGTTCATCTGGTCGCACGTGCTGCTGGCATCGAGCAAGACCGTCCTGGATTCGGGCAAGTTCCTCATCAGCTCCAATGCCGGTCCGTCCCAACTTGCCGGCAAGCACTGTCACGAGAATTTCTTCTCCACTTCCTGGCAGAACGACCAGACGCCCATGGCCATGGGAGAGGTGCTTAATCAGGAAGGCGTCGAGTCCCTGTACGTCATGGCCCCCAACTATGCGGCCGGGAAGGACATGGTGTCCGGCGTGGAAAGCGTTTTTTCCGGGGAAATCGTCGGCAAGGACCTGACCAAGTGGGGCAAGGACCGGCAGCTCGACTTTTCGGCGGAGCTGGCCAAGGCCAAGGCGTCCGGCGCGGACGGGCTGTTCGTGTTCTATCCCGGCAGTGCCGGCGGTGCGTTCATCAAGCAGTACCAGCAGGCCGGGCTGAAGGATGTCCTGCCTCTGTACACGGTGTTCACGGTCGATTCGATTTCGCTGCCCAAGTTCCAGTCCGCCAGCATGGAGGGGGTGCTGGGTTCCAAGAGCACGATGTTCTGGGCGCCGGACCTCGACAATGCGGCCAACGTGCGGTTCGTCAGGGACTTCAGGGAGGCCCACGGCAGCTATCCGTCCTTCTACGCTGCCCAGTCGTACGACACGATCATGCTGATAAACAGCGCCCTGGAACAGACCGGCGGCAACCTTGATGACCGGGACGCCCTGCGTTCGGCGCTCAAGCAGGCCGATTACGATTCGGTACGAGGCCGATACACCTACGGCAACAACCATCTGCCGATCCAGAATTTCTACCTGCGTGAGGTGGTCGTGGATGCGGACGGGAACTGGACCACCGGTATCGTCCGCCCCGTGCTGGAAAATCACCAGGATCCCTATGCCGGCAGTTGCGTCATGTAGCCCGCCGCCTGGCCGGGCGTGCGAACCCGGTGGCGGTGCAGGTGCGTGCTGCCCGGTTGCCTGATCCGGTTTTGCGGCGCGCCTGGTCATGGACTGGCATCTGCTGATCGCCCAGTTGCTGAACGGGCTGCAGCTGGGGCTGTTGCTGTTTCTGCTGGCATCCGGCCTGACCCTGATTTTCGGGATCATGGATTTCATCAATCTCTCGCACGGGTCCTTCTACATGCTGGGTGCCTTCGTCTGCGCCACCCTGGTGGAGGTTACGGGTTCGTTCCTTGCGGCGGTTGTCATGGCCGTGATCGTGGTGTTTCTGGCTGGCGCGCTGGTGGAGCGGTTTATCGCGCGCAGGATCTACCGGCACGACCATCTCGACCATGTCCTGGTGACGTTCGGTCTGATCCTGGTGTTCGATACCCTGGCCCATCTTGTCTGGGGTTCGGCGGGCGCCGCCATTGCACTGCCGGGCATGCTGAACGGAAGGGTCGAGGTGGCAGGGTTCGTCATGCCCACCTACCGGATCGTCATCATATTCGCGGGACTTGCCGTAGCAGCCGGACTATCCCTGCTGGTCACCCGGTCCCGACTGGGCATGCTGATCCGGGCAGGGGCCTCCGATCGCGGGATGGTGACTGCCCTGGGTGTGAACATAGACCGTCTTTATCTGGTGGTCTTTGCCATCGGCGCCGCCATGGCGGGTCTTGCGGGCATGCTGATCGCCCCGATTACCGAGGCCAGCATCGGCATGGGAAACGAGATCATCATCGTGGCGTTCGTGGTGGTTATCGTTGGCGGCATCGGTTCCATAAGGGGAGCGTTCTACAGCGCGATACTGATCGGTTTCATTGACACGCTCGGGCGCTCCTATCTTGACGACCTGCTGGGTCTTTTCCTGTCGAACCAGGCATCGGAGACTGCGGCGCCGGCCCTGTCGGCGATGATGATCTATATCCTGATGGCGGGAATTCTGGCGTTTCGCCCCAGAGGCCTGTTTCCCCCGGCAGGCGCGAACCGGTGATGCGGACCTGGGTTCCCCGGGAGACGACGACCAGGTTCTACCTGACCGTTATGCTCCTGCTGTGTCTGGTTCCGGTCGCGACCACCTGGTCAGGGCAGGGTTTTTACCTGGACCTGGCGACCCGCATCCTGATTCTCGCGATCGCCGCGGTCAGCCTGAATCTCATCCTGGGCTACGGCGGCATGATCAGCCTAGGGCATGCCGCGTTCGTCGGCATCGGTGCGTACAGCGTCGGTATCTTCTCCTACTACGAAATCCATAACGGCCTGGTCCATCTCGGCGGCGCCGTGGCGGGCAGCGTGCTGTTCGCGCTGGTAACCGGCATGGTCTGCCTGCGTACACGGGGCGTCTACTTCATCATGATCACCCTGGCTTTCGCGCAGATGCTGTACTTCGTGTTCGTCAGCCTGGAGGAGTACGGCGCCGATGACGGGTTGCTGATCTATCAGCGCAGCGACTTCGGCGCACTGCTGGACATCGAGAATGCCGTGGTGCTCTACTACACTGCGCTGGCGGTGCTCGCGGGGTGCATCGGCCTGGTGCACCGGATCGTGAACGCCAGATTCGGCCGGGTGATCGTCGGCATCCGGCACAACGAGCAGCGCATGCGGGCGCTCGGCTACGATACGTACCGCTACAAGCTGACCTGTTACGTGATCTCGGGAGCGATGGCGGGCGTGTCCGGTTTCCTGCTTGGCAACTTCACCAATTTCATCAGCCCGGAAATGATGGACTGGACGCATTCGGGGGAACTGATCTTCATGATCGTGCTCGGGGGAACCGGCGTGCTGTTTGCCCCGGTGACGGGTGCGCTCGCCTTCCTCCTGCTGGAAGAGTCCCTTTCATCCATTACCGTTTACTGGCACCTGATCTTCGGACTGATACTGATCGCCGTGGTCCTGTTCGGACGGGGCGGTCTGCACGGAATCCTGCTGAGGTTGCTGTCCAGGGGAAAATCCGGCCGATGCTGAGGACGATCGGTCTCAACAAGTCATTCGGCGGGATCAGTGCGTCCTCGGACATCAATCTGGAGGTGTCCGGGAAGGAGATTCGTGCCGTCGTCGGCCCCAACGGCGCGGGCAAGACCACGCTGATCGCCCAGCTCTCCGGGTTGCTGCGGCCCGACAGCGGCACGATCATCTTCGGCGGAAAGGACGTTACCAATGCCGGTGTGCACAGCAGGGCCCGCATGGGACTTGCCCGATCGTTCCAGATTACCAGCATCATCCTGCCCCTTACCGTTCTCGACAATGTCATGCTCTCCGTGCAGTCCGTTTCCGGTCATTCCTACCGGTTCTGGAAACCCGTCTCGGCTGAACGGGAGATGCATGAAAAGGCCATGCGGAACCTGGCAGAAGTCGGCCTTGCCGCTGTTTCGGACCGGGTGGCCGCAGAGCTTTCCCATGGCGAGCAGCGGCAACTGGAGATTGCCATGGCCCTGGCCCTGGACCCCAGGATGCTTCTGCTCGACGAACCGACAGCGGGCATGAGCAGGGAGGAGTCCGGACACATGGTGCGGCTTCTGTCGGGATTGAAGGGTCAGACGGCGATGATACTGATCGAACACGACATGAATGCGGTTTTCGCGCTTGCCGACACGGTCTCCGTGATGGTTGACGGGCGCATCATCGCCTCCGGAACGACGGACGAGATCCGCCGGGATCCGGCGGTGCGCCGAGCCTATCTCGGAGATTCCCGCGCATGAGCCTGAAACTGGATGGGGTCGACGCCGCATACGGGAGCAGCCAGATCCTGTTCGGCCTGAGCATGGAGACAGCACGCGGGCGGGTGACCACCCTGCTCGGGAGAAACGGGATGGGCAAGACCACTACCGTGAACGCGATAATGGGGCACATCCCGGCTGGCCGTGGCGGAATATTCTATAACGGCCGCCGGATAAACGGTCTGCCGGTCTACCGCATGGCGCGCATGGGAATCGCCCTGGTTCCCGAGGGGCGGCGCATCTTCCCCAACCTGAGCGTGAAGGAAAACCTGATTGCGACGGCGGCCAACTACGGCGGTGCGGCGGACCCCTGGACGCTGGACCGGGTGCTGGCGCTGTTCCCTGTGCTGGAAAAACGTCTTGGCGGCATGGGAAACCAGTTGTCCGGCGGGGAACAGCAGATGCTGGCCGTAGGCCGGGCGCTGATGCTGAATCCGGAACTGCTGATCCTGGACGAGGCCACCGAGGGTCTGGCGCCGCTTGTGCGCGAGCAGATATGGGAGCAGCTTCAGAAGATCCGGCAGACCGGGATCACCATCCTGCTGATCGACAAGAACCTGGAAGATCTTTGCCGGATCGCCGACTACCACTATGTCATCGAGAAGGGGAGCGTGGTGTGGGATGGAGACTCCGACTCGCTGCGCGCCAGTCCGGATGTCCGGGAAGGATATCTTGGCATCTGACCCGAAGGCAGGGTTGAGCATGGTCGGGAACCCGGCGTCTCAGGGTGCCTGGCGGGCGAGCATGCTATTCCGGTTCGAAAACCAGTTCCGGGATCACCACCTCCCAGCACTCGCACCTGATCGATGACAGGTACTGCGGATCCTGCTGCCCCCGGCCCCAGGTCACGATGGCATGCACCCTGGCACTCTTCCATTTCATGCCCTCTGGAGGCCTGAAGCCCGCTGAGAGGAATCCCACCACCTCCCTTGACCCGGACCTGACGGCGAGGGCCCATCGCCCGTTCACGCGATACAGGACCAGCGGATCACCGGGCCTGAGGCTGCCGATGGCGGCATGTATCCTGTTGGAGGGGGCCTGGCGGCCGGCATGGGACAGGTCGACATCATTCATTTTCAGTTGCCTGTATCGACGGGAAAGTTCCGGCGCGGGCGCCGGAATCCCGACGGGGCTTCTCCACAGGACCGGGGGACTGTCCTCAAGGACGGACAGCAGCGGGTTGGCAGGCACCGGTCCTGCGGCAGCCGGCGCCGCGGAGGCGACCCCGGGATCCGGGGTCCGGAAGCGTGCCAGTACCAGGGTCTGACGCGCCCGCGTCATGGCGACGTAGAACAGGCGTCGCGGCGCATCGTCGTCCTCGTCTCTTCCCTTTCTTTCCCAGCCGCCGTCAAGGACGGACACGTGATCGAATTCCAGGCCCTTCGCGCCGTGCGCGGTAACCAGCAGCAGGCCGTTCTGGCTGCGGCGTACGGCGCGGCCCCACTCGGCCAGCCATTCGAGGAAATCGCCCACGATGACCACTTCGTCGTTGCCGCGTTCGAGGATGTACTCCCCGGCGGCCTGTTCGAGCAGGGTTGTCCAGGGCCCCGGTATGCCGTTGTGAATGAAATCGCGCAGGCGGTCCCTTGCGACCGACCGCTCCCGGTCGTCTTTCAGGAACCGCACGAGTGCCTGGGTTTCCCGCAGCCGCCAGAAATTCGGTATCTCCTCGTTACCCATCTGTACCGGTACACTGTGCAGTTCACACCAGGCGCGTACCGGGTCTAGATACTTCCATTCGCGGGCGATCACGGCGCAGGAAGACCAGTCAAGGTCCGGGCAGAGCCCGGCCAGGCGCTGGAACTCAAGCATGACGGCCTGAGCCTGGGAGGCCGGATTCCGGCCAGCGTCCAGGATCTGGACCCTGCCGTGCGAAACCGGATCGCGGTCGGTCCAGTCGCCGCCGGGTGACTCTTTGGCGCGCACCCGGTTCACCCTGATCGGATGATCGGTCTTCATGCGTTCGCGAGCGGGCGCGATCAGGGCGTTGGCCGCTTCGATGATGTGCCCGGAAGACCGGTAGTTCTCGATCATGTAGACCGGATTCGGCCCGTAATCGGCCTGGAAGCACCGGATGAACTCCACGGACGTGCCGTTGAAGGCATAAACATTCTGGTCATCGTCCCCGACCGCGAATACTGCAAGTTTCTTGCTGTCTTCGCGTCGCAGGGTCCGCCCGGCCAGCGCGGCGATCAGATCATACTGGAGCTGATTGATGTCCTGGTACTCGTCGACCAGTATCCAGCGGAATCCAGCCAGCAGCCGTTCGCGCTGTTCATCGGCATCTTCCTCTTCCAGGCCCTTGCCCTGCAGCAGGGTGATGGCCTGTTTCATGATTTCCTGGAACAGGTTGCTGTCGGCAACGTCTGTCCGGTCCCTGAAAGTGGCGCCGACCAGCCGCATGGCCAGGGCATCGCAGGTCATCACGATGGCGCCGCGTGCGTCCCTCCCGATCAGTTCTTCCAGCCGGCGGCGGATGTCGAGCGCCGAGTGCCGGTTATAGGTCAGGACCAGGATGCCGCGCGGATTTTCGCGTTTTGCGCGAATCAGGTAGGCGACGCGGTGCGTCAGGGCCCGGGTCTTCCCGGAGCCCGGTCCGGCCAGCACCAGGACGTTGGTCTGTTCCCGGTTGTCGATCACGATGTTCCGCTGGACGGGGTTGTTGAGACTTTCGACAATCCGGTTCCACGAGTCCGGGGTCAGTTGCCGGCCGAGTTCCCTTGCCCGTTCGGGAAACCAGCGTCCGAGAAATGCGTCCTTGCCGAGGTTGAAGTAGTCGGTGGTGAGCCGGATGGCATCGGCCATGGAGTCGAGTCCCCGCTGCGCGAACTCCGACATGACATGGATCTGCGTGACCTGGTCGTCATAGTGCAGGCTGAGCGGCTGGAAATCCGCCTTGGTGAAACGGGGCAGGGGGTGATCGCGGTTGATCCGGATCGTCATGGCCGGCCGGAATACGGCCAGGCCCTTGTTCAGCCGGATCACTTCCTGTTCGTGCGTCCACAGCAGGGCCCGGTCCATGAGCCTGTCGAACTTGCGCTTGCCGGAATTGCGCAGTTCCAGGTCCGAGGTGATCGCATGGAGCAGACTGCCCATGGTGGTTTCGGCCAGGAGGTCGGCGCCCCGGCTGCCGGGCGGGAGCGTTGACAGCAGATGACCGAGGAGCAGGTAGGCTGCCGTTCGGCGCAGTTCGGCGATTTTCTCAAGGTTGTCCCATTCGCGCTGCAGCGTGATTTCCACCAGTTCTCCATTCATTATCCGCATCTGCAGGCTCCCCTTGCCCCCGTCTTCGTCCCGTCCATCGGTCTGCAGGCTGCGCAGGATCCGCAGGATCCGTTCGGGCAGGGGGTTGGGAATATCTTCGTCGCGCAGGGCCTGCGAGATGGATCGCAGGTGCAGTTTATGCGCATCGTTCGGTCTCATGTCGGGTGCCAGGACCCTGAGATGCCCTGTCAGCGCCTTTTCAAGCGCTGTCGCCTCCTCGAAGCGCTTGCGGGAGTGCCGTGCAATACCGTGGTGCACGAACGCGGTAATGGCCGTGTCGTTTCTTGCTATGCCCAGGCTCTCCATGTTGCACAGGGCGGTACGTATTCCCTTTGAGTCCAGGCCCGACCGGAGCATCAGTTCATCGGTTGTAACACCCTTGTCGGGTTCCGAATTGATCAGGACTTCGGTAATCGCCAGCAACTGGCCCCGGTACTTATTGGTAAGGTTCGGGTTGCCTGAGAGCTTGTCGTGCGCTTCTTCCCTTGATTGTACCTGAAGGGAAGACGGGAATATCCGGACCTTGTTTTCCTCCCGGGTCAGGAGATCGGATTCCTCCAGCCAGGCGACGGCGGTCCTGACCCGGGTGTCGTCGGTGTTCGCATCGCGCTCGATACCCTGTTCGTCATCCTCGAGGAGAATCTCTCCGGTCGTGGCGACAATGTCGTGCTGCCCACGGTTCCTGCGGTCAATCTTGCACAGTGCCTTCATGACGCTGACGATCTCCCAGTGCGTGAGCCGGGAACGGGCCGTCATGCCGAACTGCCTTTCCACGTCTTCGGGCGTATAGAAAAGTACGCACCGGGCAGACTTCCCGTCGCGTCCGGCTCGTCCCGCCTCCTGCAGGTAGTTCTCCAGTGAACCCGGAATGTCGGCATGGATCACGAGGCGCACGTCCTCCTTGTCGATGCCCATCCCGAAAGCATTGGTTGCGGCGATCACACGCAGTTCGCCCCCGATAAAGCGCTGCTGCACCTCCTTCTTGATTTCAGGCGACAGGGTCCCGTGGAAATGTCTTGCGTCAATGTTCTTTGCCTGCAGGTACTCCGTCAGTTCCTCGGTGCCCCGGCGCGTCGCGCAGTAGACGATGGCTCCTCCCTTTTCATGGGCTGAAAGCTCCGCCTCCAGGACCTGGTGGACATGGCTGAACTTGCTGTCCGGGGTGCTCGGCATCACCTCGAAGCTCAGGTTCGTGCGCTCGCTGCCGCCGTTCATTACCCTGAGGTCGAGATCCAGCTCTTTCCTGAAGTATTGCACAATATCCTGAACGACATCCGGCTTGGCGGTCGCGGTCAGGCACATGACCGGGGAAGTTCCGCGGCGGGCCTGCCGGGATTTCTCCCGGATGAATCGTCCGACGTAGCGGTAGTCCGGCCGGAAATCATGGCCCCACTTGGACAGGCAGTGCGCCTCGTCCATCACCCACAGGCCGATGTTGCGCTGGTCCAGCACCCGCCGCACCGACGCGCTGCGAAGCTGTTCGGGGGAAATGATCAGGATGCCCGCGTCTCCGAGCCGCACGCGGTCGAGCGCATCGTTGCGCTCGGGCATGGACAGCGTGCCGTTGACCGTGACGCAGGAGGCGATGCCGCGCTTCTCGAGACCGCTCACCTGGTCCGCCATGAGGGCCACCAGGGGCGAGATCACGACCGTCAGGGCGCCGGTCTTGTCGTAGCGGGACAGGGCCGGGATCTGGTAGCAGAGCGACTTGCCGGTGCCGGTCGGGAGCAGGCCGAGGACGGATTCGTGCGACATCGCGCACCGGACGATCGCCTGCTGCATGGATTGTCCGGAATCGTCCCTGGGTTCCGGCCGGAAACCGGGGAAACCGAACCAGCGTTTCAGTTCCCCGACCGGGTCATGGCGTTCCCGGCACCATTCGCAGGCCGGGTCGGCGCAGGCGGTGTCGCGCAGTTTCCTGATGATCCGCAGCGTATCGGGGAACTGGTGCACGACCCAGGGCGGCACGACGGAGTTGCCGCCGCAGACGGACAGCCAGGCGAGCGCGTAGGCCAGGGGCCAGCCCTGCTCGGCACGGTTTTCAAGGATCGCACCGCAATGGTTCCGGCAGCCCATGCCGGCCAGCAGGTCGGCGATGGCGGAGAAGGCGTCAGCGTCGGCGGGTCGATCCGAACGGCGCACGGATGAGAAGAACAGGTCGAACCCCGGCCCTGAACCGTCCATCGTGGCAAGCCAGTGCCAGCACGCGAGTAGCTGGGCAGGTGATTCCCTGAGGGCATCGAACTCGGCCTGCAGAACCTCGAGCGCAAGGCGGGCATCCAGCTCCGGGTCGTTGACCTGGCCACGGATCAGGCTGGCGTCCTGATAGTGTTTTATGAGTTTGTGATAGGGGTTTTCCGGAAAAGCGAGCGGGCTCAGCATCAGGGTGTCGAGTGCTGGCATCCGGAGCAGCTTCAGGCCCGGATTGATCGCCTGAAGGTGTGGCAGGTCAAAGGCGATCAGGTTGTGGCCCGTCAGGCAGGATGCCCTGTCGGCCATCCGGTCAAGTTTCAGGACCTCGGTATGGATATTGCCCCCACCGGTGAAGACCAGGCGCTCCCCGGTCTCGGAATTGATCGCGGCGAGTTTCAGGATCCGGTCCTTTTTCGGGTGTACCTCAAGATCGATCGAGAGGTAGCCGCCCGGGAGAGGTATTCCGGTCTCGTGTGACTGGCTCGCCGGTGATGGCATGTTGTTCGGGCGGTCTGTGCGTTGTCGGGGGAGGTCTTTTCCGTCAGCCCGGTCGGGGGCGGCCTTTTCGCGCTAATTTAACACAGGTTGCAGCCGCTGCTGCCGTGCCACGGGCACGGGTCAGGATTCACCGGGCGGACAGCCTCGGGCTGTTGGCTGGCGGGTATCCAGCGGATGCTGGCGCCAGGGTCTGCCGACAACGATTGACACCGTCTCCGGGTACGGATATATCATGTCGGCATTGAATCAGGGGGCTTTGTGAAAACCGGCAGGCAGTGGATCGGTGTATTGCCGTTTCCTTTGTTCGTGATCCTGGTCCAGGCGCAGGAGACCTACCGCGGCATCAGGATTGCGCCGGAATATCGTTGTTCGCCCTACGACCCTGCCGACTACGCTTATCCGCAATCCGTCGAGACGCGGCTGGTCGACGAATACGGCGGCCTCGTCTACAGCCCGTACACGGGCAGGTGTTTCGACCACCGGGGCCAGACGGACATCGAGCATATCGTCGCGCGCTCGGAGGCGCACGACGGCGGGCTGTGCTCGGCGGACGCCGCCATCCGCAGGGCGTTTTCCCGCGACCTGCTGAACCTGACCCTGGCGGACCCGCACGTCAACCGGCACCAGAAAAGCACAAGAGATGCGGCGGAATGGATGCCGGGCATGAACGCCTGCTGGTTCGCCGAACGGGTCCTGGCGGTCCGGCGCAAGTACGGGCTGACGATAGACCGGGCGGAGGCCGAGGCCGTGGAGAAGCTGCTGGCAGGTTGCGCATCCACGGAAATTGCGGTCGTCTGCCGGGAAAGGATGGCCAGTGTGCCGGAACCGTCGGCGGACATGCCGGACGCTACGGCACTGTCGCGCTGGGATGATAACGGGAACGGCCGGATCACCTGCGCCGAGGCGCACCGGCACGGCATCGCGCCGGTGCCGAGAGGCCATCCGGCATATCCCTTCATGCGCGATGGCGATGGCGACGGGGTCGTCTGCGAATGAAGCGCACTGCGACTTTTCGTTCACGGTGATGCAGAATTTTTTTACGATGCATGGGGTGCGGCATGCGGCCGCAGCTGCCTGTACGCACGTTACGGATTATGCTCGGGTCGAGAGTTGCCCGTTCGATGACCGAAAAACCTTGTAATCGGGTATTGCACGCGGTGGGTCGGACCCGTTGATTCTGCAGGATGATGAATCTGCGTGGATTGCGTTACCGGACAAGGGCCGGCTTTGCCCATGACGGCATGTACGGCGGGCGCGTCATCGCTGAAACATGTTTCGGCCCCGAAGGCGAACAAGCCCGGGCGGATGTTCCGGATTCCGGTATCGGCAGCCATGATAATGTTTGTGATACCATGCCTTCAATCCGTTCGATCCTCTTTTGATGCATGACCGGAACAGATCTGTTAAACCTCTTTCATCCAGGTTCGGGCAGGATTCCTCCGTACCTTGCGGGCCGCCATGACGAGAAAGCCCATTTTTGCCGGGTAATCGGAAATCTTTCAAAGGGGCTGCCTGCTGATAGCGACATGATTCTTTATGGCCCGCGCGGCAATGGAAAGACATCGATGCTGCGCCATTTTGCAAATGATTCGGCATCCGACGGCATGCGGTTCAACATCCTGTGGATGACGCCGAATGACATGCGTTCCCTGAAGGACATGACCGCAGCAATTGCCAATCAGGACAAGCGCCTCCTGCACAGGTTTTCTCCGGTTGCCGCATCTGTCGATGCGGGGATCGCGAAGATCAGTACCGAAATCGGTATTGCCGAAAGGTCGTCTTTCTTCAAGGATCTGCTTGCGGCTATCTGTTCCAGGATTCCCTCTGTCCTGATTGTCGATGAGGCGCACGAACTGGGGCCCGGGGTTGCCAGCGATCTTCTGAACGCCAGCCAGGTCTTGCGGGCGAATCCCGATACGCCATTCTTCCTCGTGCTGTCGGGTACGCCCGGCCTTGTGAGGCTGCTGCAACAAGCCCGTTCAAGTTTCCGGGAGAGATCCGCCATTTTCCCGCTTGGGCGACTGTCGGCAGAGGATGCCATGGATGCCTTGACACGGCCCCTGACCTCTGCCGGCGTCTTCATCCATGAAGATGTTGCGGCGGATGTTGCATGCCGGGCGCACTGCTACCCGTACTTCATCCAGATATGGGGAGAGCGGGTTGCTCATGATCTGCACGGCGCCGGAGAGCGCACCGTGTCAGACAGCACCGTTACGAGGGTTGAACATGCGGTCAAGGACAGTATCAAGAACCTCTACATGGCACGTCAAAACGAACTGATGGGACTGGACCTGGCAGGTGCTTCCCGGCATATTGCCGAATTTTTTCATGATACCGGCGCAGAGAAGGTTCCGACCTCGAGCATCATATCCGTTATCCGGCAGTCCCATATGGACCAGGGCCTGGACATCAGGGACAACTCGATCATGGAGACCATGAACAAGCTTTCCTCCATCGGTTTTATCTGGCAGGTCAGTCCGAAGGGATCCATGTCCACCTACTATGAACCCGGTATTCCCAGCCTGATGAATTTTGTTGTCAGGGAATCCCTGGCCGGGGCCTGACGGGCATGTGACGGAGAAAACACCTCCCGGGTCCGGGGGGCGTCAAGGGCGGGTCGTGAACCGGATCCGGGCCTTTTCGGGTACCGGCACTGCGGGGAACAGACTTCCCTGGACATGGAGATTGCGCAGTCGTCGAAGGAAGGCGTCGGATCAAGGGCTCGACGAGTCCCGGAATCTTCGCTCCTTCCCGATCCCGGTGACGGAAAACCGGATGAGAGTCATGAAGCAACGAAGACCACCATCGAGATTGCTGTCTTCTCCAACCTCTTCCGGATATCGCGTGAGCTGGTCACCATGCATCCGGGCGCTCGTCTTGTCTTCGATTACGAAACCAGCCAGCTTGCCGTTCACTCTGGCCTGAAGGCAGGCATCGATTTTTTGTATTGCTTTTTGGGCTTCTCAACATCGGTAATAGTGCATGAATTGCCTTGGGTATCCTGAATCTCTCAGTAGTTCGGATTTGCGATCCAGGGTTCATAGACCATTTGAACGCTCGACCGCCGCAGAACCGCATCGGCAATGCGCTTGACATTGGAAAAATCTTCAATGGTCGGATGCCCGATGGCCGGTCGCAGCCAGGTAGTCAGCATGAACAGGTAGATGTCCGCGGCGCTGAACCGGTCTCCAAGCATCCAGTCGTTGTCGCCGATCTGGTCGTCCATGACTTTCCAGGTTTCCCGTAGTCGGCGGTTGCCACGCTGCCGTGCGCCGAGCTCGCCTGCGGGCGTGTCGGCGAAACGGTCCGGGTAGTACGTGAGCTGATAGGCGTTCTGGACGGAACTGGAGAAATAGACCAGCGTCTGCAAGTAGAGCGCCCGGGCGGAATCATTGACCGTGGGTGCAAGATTCGCCTCTGCATGCCGGTCACACAGAAACACGGTTATCGCTGCACATTCGTACATCGCGCCGCCGTCCCAGAGCAGCACCGGCACCCATCCGTTGGGGTTCACGGCCATTTGTTCCGGCGGGCGCGGCTTGCTCCTGTCAGTCGTCGACTCGATCAGCTCGTAGGGAACGCCAAGTTCCTCCAGCGTCACCCGGACGCCCATGGATGCGCTTCTTAGCGCGTAGAACAGTTTGTACATTGTCGGATACTCCAGATTAATGTGTCAGGCCGCCTTGGCGGGGATAGGTCCTGGGTCCTGCCGGCCCGGCGCGAGAACGACTTCCAGTGTACCGGCCACCAGTATAAGCGTGCTGCCGGAGATCTCGCGCCAGCCAAACGGCTCGTTGGCCCAGATGGCTGCGCTCACCGTTCCGAAGATCAACTCCGACAGGATGAGGATACCGAACAAGCCTGTGCCGAGTTGCGTCGGCGACCAGGTGATCATTGTGTTCGTCGGCAGAAAGAACCCGACGCACAGAAGCAAAAACCATGGTGCAAGAGCGATCCAGGTCTCGCTTGCAGGGACCGGTCCGAGTTCGTCGGCCAGAAAGAATGATTGGGCGACGGCGAACATCCCGCCGTAGATGAAGAATGCAAACAGCACGGGGAACACGCCGTCGATCCGCGAGACCTGCACGCGCGCGGCACCTGCGGCGAACATGCCACCCCCCAGGACCGCCAGCCAGTCACCAGCGTTCTGAGGCAGCGGCAGGCCCGTCCCCTCGCCAATCACGACCCATACCCCGATCAGTGACATGGGCAGGCTGACCGCCCGTTGCCAGCCGGGCGGTTGTCGCAACAACCCGACCTCGATGATTGTCGCCCAGACCGGCGTCAGATAGAACAACATCAGAGCCCGCATTACGTCCGTCAACAGGAAACTGTTTGCGTAGCAGACGATTCCGCCACCCATCAGAAGCCCGGCTAATGGCAGGCCGAGACCGGTCTGCTTCCCCTTGCGCCAGCGCCAGGCTGCGATCGGCGCCAGCAGCACGATGCACATCAGGTACTGCGTGATCGTTCCCCAGCCACCGGTCATGCCGGCTTCCTCCAGGGCCCGCTGCGGGATCCAGTACAGGCCCCACGAGCCAGCTGCCAGGAACAGCCCGAGGCATGTCAGATGAAATCTGGCCGGTCGAATGCCGGGCCTGCCTTGTGCGTGATGAATGTCCGCCATGCTCTCAGCAGGTCCACACTTCCGTATGGGGCCTGAGTTCGATCTCTTTGCTCCTCGCCGATCTCGGCTGAAGGTGGGTCAGCCAGTAGCTTTCCGCGACTTCGTCGGGGCTGGCCAGTTTTTCGGGGTCGTACCTGTCTCCATGGAGTTCGCGCATGACCGGAACATCAAGATCGCAGTCCAGTCTGACGTGGACGACATGTACGCCGTCCTTGGCATGTGCCTTGGCCAGGCTCTGCGACAGCGCGCGCAGCCCGAACTTGCCGATGGCATAGAGCGGATAGGCGCTTGATCCGCGATATGCAGCCGTGGCGCTTGAGAAGAACACGCTGCCGCGGGAGCGCCTGATCATGGTCGGCAGAACCGCTTTGGCCGCAGCGAATGCGCCGACCACCTCAACCCGGAAAACATCCTCAAGCGCGTCGTAGGACATCTCCAGGGGCTTGCATGCCGTGAAATCCCCTCTCGCGTTGTAGATGAGGATATCTATCTCGCCCATGTCATGCCTCGCGGCGGACAGCGCAGCCTCGATGGTTTCCGCCTTTGTGGCATCAGCGCAGTAGAACCGGACATCGGAGGCGCCGTTGACGGCCTTCGCCGCCCTGATTGCGGCAGCGTTGCTGGCCTCGGACCGCGAGACCAGCGCCAGGTCGAATCCCCTGGACGCGAACTTTGCCGCCAACGCGCGACCAAGGCCTTCTCCAGCTCCCACGATTGCACAGACGGCCTGCGGCATCGGGCGTTCCCCGAAACCGGCGGAGGCAGGAGAATTACGCATGGATCACCATGCAGCGCACCTCGATGCTCCAACGATCCGATGCATCGGGCGGTGCGGCCCGATCCTGGAACGCGCTGTGGCAACTGAACGTGCATGGAGCGCCGGTATCTGCAGAATCGGGCTTCTTGCCATTTGATCGTGCAAGCGCTCCGGCCGAATCCCATTGCTTGATCAACAATGCTTCCGCGCGCGTCATGTTCGGATAATAGTACCAGTGATGAGCGGACGAGTGCCTGACGAAATAGTTCTCTCCCACACGATCCGGGTAATGGATTTCGAAGACCACGAGATCCTGCGGGTCAATGCTCCTGCCATCGCAGAGTGCCAGTGGGTGAACAACGACCGGCGTCTCCCTGATGTTGCGCCACACGTTGATGATGGAGAACCGCCCGTCTCCGAGGGCTCGCCGGGCATCCGCCGGGTCAACAAGCGTCTGGCCCGCTTCCAGCATCGAGCGGTACGTGTCATTGCCGGTCGGCGGCAGCGCGAGATCGCGGAGCCGCTGCGGCGCGCTATGCAGCGTGTAGTCGCCATGAACCAAGTGCAGCGGTCCCTGTACCTCTTGGCCACCGGCGGTTCGTTCCCGCGATTGCTTGCCTGATGCCGATCGGATGTTATGGTCGAAGGCAAAGGCCTGCCCGCCGGTCTCTTCTGCCACCAGGTCGCAGCATTGTGCATAGTAGTCGCGCACGACTTCGTCATTGTCGAAGAAGTCAAGGTTTTCATTCCTGAGCGGTGCATCCAGCAACTCGAACCCGTTCGCCTGCAGGGTCTTTCGTTCATCATCGCCTGGTGTCCGTGCGTTGCCTACAACCAGTTCCTTCTGATCCAGTATCAGGCCAACAGTGTCGAAATCGTTGCCTTCGGCATCGCGGTGTGTCAGGACTTCGCCATTGCGAAAGAGCGACGGACTCGCCTTTCCGTCCAGAAAATTGAACAAACCCGGAATGCTTTCAGTTGTACCGGCTGGTGCCGCAGCATCGATCATTGGATATTCCCACTAACCCGAAAGGTGCACAAGAGAGGACTGTTCAATCTCCATTATGCGAGATAATTCAAAGAGCTAAAAGAAATATCGCGAGACCACGCCCACGACGGATTGTACCTGCAAGCCGATTCGTTTTTCAAACAGCAAGCACCATCTGGTCCATCTGCTCCACATGTCTCACCATCGGCAGGTAGCCACGTTCCTGCAGGTATATCCAGGGAGTTCCCCGACTGGCGCACAGCACCGCCGGGGCATCAATATCCAGGGTGATTTCCCGACGACGGTGCAGGGCTGCGCGTAGCAGGCGACGGTTGACCCACTGGAGCGCTCGCTCGCCGATTCCGCCACATCCCGGGCGGCGCAGTCAGTCCTCTAGGGCATCCGATCTCGGAATCCGGTGAATACCCGACAGCTTCGTCAGTGCAGATTCCCGCTTCAGACGACGCACGGTCTTCATGCGCATCGCACCTTCATGTAGCATCGGCAGAAATGTGCGGATGTATACCCAGGCGCCATGATCACGCTTGCTCCCCAGGCCAGAAGAATAC
>JAJDVC010000246.1 GCA_022826305.1 Gammaproteobacteria bacterium
ATGCAAAATCCCTGGCCTGTCACCCCGCGAGCACCACGCACAGACAGCTCTCCGAAGAGGAGTTGGCATCATCGGGCGTTACTCCTGAACTGGTTCGGTTGTCGATCGGTATCGAGAATATCGAAGATATCATCGAGGATATTGACCAGGCCCTGGCCGCCGCATGACACCACGTCACTCCCTGCGGCGTTGCTGCAGGGAGTATCCGGCATCCGGAACAGGCCCCCATCACAACGGAGAATCCCCTCCTGCATCTTGTCCTGAAGACCCGCGGAACGACAATCCCGGACATGGGAAACTACAGCAGGGACTCGGCTATACGCTTTATGGCCTCTCGGAGGTAGGGCTGTATCCGGGTTCCCGTATCATCCAGGGCACCGATCATCATCAGGTTGTCGGACATGCCGAAATCCTCTACCGCCAGACCGCCGGCAGCCCGTCCGCGATGGTCCGGGTCCAGCCCGTGGCATCTTGATGCCCTGTCGGCATGGATTCCCGCCCCAATGTCTGCGGAGACGAAATGTGCCTTGTCCATCATGCGAGTGTTGGCCCGGTACATTCGCAGACCGGCCGCCCGTTCCGGTCTGAAATCCGGAATCGCACTATTCACCGGATAAAACCCCGCAAGACGAAAGGGCCACTGACGCATTCTGCCCACCTCCTCGATCAGGACTTTCCTGTCCCCCTGTCCTGACGGGGTCAGGCAAAAAACTTCCGGCTCCGCCAGACAGATGGAACAGACGGGTTTATCCATGGAAAAAAGACATGACAGGGAAACTGGGCAGCAAGAGCGCCAACAGCCGACGGATCAGGTGTCGCAATTCCTGCCGCATCAGGCATGGTCATTCGTTATCGGGTAATCCTCCGTATCCGGACCTGCTCAGCGGACAAGTTTCTTGTGACTACAGGATTTCCAGTCCGAACTGTCCGGCAACTTCCACCAGTCCCTCCCATATTGCCAACGCAAATCCTCTGGGGACAAACAACTCGTACCCTGCATCGGAATGCCACAGGGTCACACCGACATGGTGAATAGATGATGAAGCAACAGATCCTTCTGGAAATGCGTGTGCACGCAGGTCCAGCGGCAGGAACCGATTGAGGAAGACCGCAGCGCTATCGCCGGTTATCCGGACATGGGTTCGGGAGTGCGAAATATCCAGGGACACTCCCGTATCGGGAGCCATCTCGGGAGCCTGCACACCAAACAGCCACCATTTCAATGGGTCAATGCGCAGCAGCGAACCTTTCTTCCCCGCAACTGCATTGCAGGGCCCGGGTGCGGCTTGGGTTCCTGCGGTGCCGGCAATTGCCCTGGCCACGCTGTCCATGGAATCCGGCCAGGCCGCAAC
Organism: Gammaproteobacteria bacterium; assembly: GCA_022826305.1. Lineage (GTDB taxonomy): Bacteria > Pseudomonadota > Gammaproteobacteria > Arenicellales > Poriferihabitantaceae > Poriferihabitans. The sequence goes on from JAJDVC010000246.1 coordinate 1,353, forward strand.
CTGCCAGAGAGTCAGTCCCTGAACATCCCGAAGCACCACCTCCGCCATGCCATCAGCACCCAGCAATCCGCTCTTGCCTGGCGTATAGTGACCAGCCAGTGCCGAGGTGCGTCGCGGTTCTGCCGTGTTAACCATGCATTCTCTCTCCGTCAGGGTCATACATGTGAGGTGATATGATTTCCACCTCTACATCCCCCTTTCTGACCGGGTCGGATGCAACTACCGTTCTTTCCTGCCAGGCCTCGTATCCACCATTGATGAATCCGAGTCCAATCCAGTGACCCAGAGCCGGTGAATGGGTCACTGCGGTGATCCACCCCTCCCCGAGACCCGAGACAGCGTTTTCCTTGCACAGTATGGAACCCGCATTGAAGGTCAGCGACCGGTCTCTTGGCCTGATACCGACCAGTCTGGGCCGGTCTTCCCTGAGCAGGTCGGGTCGCTTTCGCAAAACACTGCCAATGTACGCCTTGTTGGGTGAAGCCATTTTACCCAGCCCGGCATCTTCAATGGTTACACGTCCATCAAGCTCGGCACCGGTCACATGCCCCTTCTCGATGCGCAGGGCCCCCAATGCCTCCAGTCCATACAGACAACCCTGCAGGGAACCGGCTTCCTGCCAGAAAAGGTCCATCATGTCCGGCCCGTAATCCGAAGGAACATATACCTCGTAGGCCATCTCACCGGAAAAGCTGATTCGGGCTATGCGACAGGAAATACCGCCTTTCAGCGAAGTCTCGATAACGCCCATGAACGGCAGGTTTTCATTGGTCATGACATCCGGATCATCGACGCAGGCAATGAGCACATCCCGGGAACGGGGCCCTGCCACCGCGCAACCGGCCCATTGCTCCGAAACGGTCGTCACGTGCACTTTCAGGTTCTGCCACCTGGTCTGCAGCAACTCTTCCAGCCACACCATTACCTTGGCGGCATGCGCCGTGGTCGTGGTCATGAAATACTCGGTCTCTGCGAGACGCCAGGTGGTGCCGTCATCCATGACGATTCCGTCGTCCCGCAACATGATGCCGTAACGGGCCTTTCCGATCGGGAGCCTGGCAAACGGGTTGGTGTAGACCCGATTCAGGAATTCCGTGGCATCGGGTCCCTGTATGGCGATTTTTCCCAAAGAGGTCACATCGCACAGACCTGCCGATTTCCGTGTGGTTTCGGCTTCCCGCACGTATGCCTGGGCCAGATTCTCACTCTCCCTGGCAAAGTACCATGGACGATGCCACAGCCCTGCCATGGTCATGGTTGCACCATGCTGCAGGTTCCAGTCGTGCATGGGCGTACGGCGCAGGGGGCGAAAATGCCCGTCGGTATTGCGCCCGGCAAGTGCCCCGATGGCAACCGGAGTGTAAGGGGGTCTGAAAGTAGTGGTGCCGACTTCCGGAATCTCCCTGCCAAGCGCCTCCGCCATCAGCGCAAGGCCAATGACATTACCCATCTTTCCGCCATCCGTGGCCATCCCGAGCGTGGTGTACCGCTTGAGGTGCTCGACAGAGACGAAGCCCTCCCGATGCGCCAGCCGCACATCATCCGTGGTCACGTCATGCTGGGGGTCCACCATGCTTTTTGCCTGCCCACCATTCCCCCCAACCTCGTACAGGGGGAATATCGGTGCATCCCACCCGCCGGGCTTCGGAGCAACGCGCTGGCGAACCGAACAACCCAGTTCCCTGGCAGCCCTTGCCCCGACTGAATGCCCGGATGTCATGCAGTCCCCGGTATTCCAGATACCGGCAGCGGCTCCCGCAATGGCGATCGGTTCATCCATCTGCGGTGCAAGAAAACAGGCCAGCTGTGCATTCCAGACCGGTTTCACACCGCGGTGTGAAGCAAGATTGATGACTGGTGACCAGCCCCCGGAAACAAGCACGAGATCGCATTTCTCAAATCCATCCCGCACTGAGCCGCCAGGCGAAAGCGTCGTGATATCCAGCCCCTTCACTTCCTGCATCCCGCACACCTTCAGGGGAGCGGAACAGGTACGCAGGCTGATGCCGTTTTCTCCCAGCAGCTTCATTACCTGTTCCGATACGACAGTCCGGGCTTCCAGTACGCTCACGGCTGCCCCGGCGTGAGCAAGTTCAACCGCAGCCTCGTAAGCTGAATCATTGTTGGTGGCAACGACGATCTTCTCGCCGGGCAGGACGCCGTAGCGATTCAGATAGGCTCGCCCGGCAGATACGTTCATCACGCCGGGCCGATCATTGTTACCGAAGGCAATCTGCCGTTCGATCGCACCAGTGGCAAGAATCGTGTAACGGGCCCTGACTGTCCAGAAGCGCTGGCGCGGCATGTGTGGACTGGAATTGGGCAGATGGTCCGTAACGCGTTCGAGCAATCCGGCCGTCCCGTAATCATATAACCCGAATGCCGTCGTTCGGAGCATTATCCGCACGCCTGCGTCCTCGGCACGGGAAATCAGCCTGAGCCGCTGTTTTTCCGATTCCCCCGCCTGGTTCAGGATATCCCCTCCAGGTTCACAATCCTGTTCGATCAGGAGAACATCCAGTCCGGCCCTGGCAGCGACCGTTGCCGCGACAAGACCCGCAGGTCCTGCGCCAACTACCAGCAAATCGCAGAATCCGTGCGCATGATCGTAGCAGTCCGGGTCCGGCTGCCGGGAGGCAGTCCCCATCCCGGCCGCCCGGCGGATGAATTTCTCGCACAGCATCCAGAACCCCGTGCCCCGCAGCCATCTGGGTCCCATGAACGTCTTGTAGTAAAACCCGGCCGAGAAAAACCGACCCATCAGGGAGTTGAGGACGCCGATGTCATAACGGACATTCGGCCAGGCATTCTGACCCCAGGCCGTCAAGCCTTCATAAAGCTCCTGAACCGTGGCCTTGACGTTCGGCTCTTTCCCGGATCCTTCTCCCACCGTCACAATCGCTCCGGACTCCTCGACCCCGGCCGACATGATTCCGCGCGGGCGGTGATACTTGAAGCTCCGGCCAAGCACGGATACCTGGTTGGACAGCAGGGCGGATGCCAGGGAATCCCCGTGGTAGCCGGTCAGATTTCTTCCATCCCAGGTGAAACTGACCGGTTTCCTGCGATCAATCCGACCGCCTGATTCGAGTCTCCTGGCTCTCATCTTCCCGCCTCCTGATCAGACTCGCCCTCAAGTACCGACGCATGCCCCCCATGGGCGGGCCGTACAGACAATATCCTGTGCGTCAGCGTATCGCGTTCAACCACCAGCCACATCCGGCAACCATGGACATGCTGCCAGCTTTCGAACTGTTTCCCGCGAATGTTGTCCCTGAGGAATACCGCATCGTGCCATTCCTGTTCACCTGCATCCAGGTCGGGATAGATCACGGAGGCATCGCTGCCGTAACTGAACTCGGAGTGATCCCGGACGCCGCAAAATGGACAATCTATCCTGATCATGCCCGCTAACCGTGCAATTTCGGATCGGGACCAGCACCGCGTTCATCAATGATGACGCCGCGCTGGAAGCGGTCCAGAGTGAAGTGTTGAATGTCGGCCGCCGGCCGATCGTTGGCAATCAGGTCGGCGAAATACCATCCGGAAGCAGGACTTGCCTTGAACCCGCCATAGTTCCAGCCCGCGTTCAGATAGAGGTTTTCCAGCGGGGTCTTGCAGATGAACGGGGAACCGTCCATGCTCATGTCCATGACGCCGGCCCAGTGACGCAACAACCTGACGCGACCCAGACAGGGCAGGATGGATGTGGCGCATTCGCATACATCCTGTACGATCGGCAGGTTGCCGCGCTGGGCATAGGACCTGTACCAGTCGAGGTCCCCCCCGAAAACCATGCCGCCCTTGTCGGACTGGGAAATATAGAAATGAGCCCCTCCCACACCGAAGACCACCACATGATCCAGCAACGGCTTGATCGGTTCGGAAACGAATGCCTGCAGCTTATGGGTCTCAATGGGCAGCTTGCCCAGGTCAGCCATCTGCCACAATCTCGACGTGTTCCCGGCTACGGCAAACCCCACCTTCCCGGCCCCGATACTGCCACGTGAGGTTTCCAGGGCAACCACCCTGCCGTTTTCACGCCGCACACCGGTGACCTCGCAGTTCTGGATGATATCCACCCCCAGACTGTCCGCGCCACGCGCATAACCCCAGGCCACGGCATCGTGCCGGGCATTTCCGGCGCGGCGCTGGACCGCGGCACCGAGTATGGGAAACCTGGCATTGTCGTAATTCAGGTGGGGAATTTCCTTCTTCAGGGTCGGAAGATCCCAAAGTTCGCCGTCAGAACCGGTCAGAAGCATGGTGTTGTAACGACGGGCAGCCGCATCCCGGGCAGCGGGAGAATGCAGCAGCGTCACGTGACAGCGCTGACTGAACATGACATTGTAGTTCAGTTCATGACTCAACCCTTCCCAGAGCCTGAGGGAGTGTTCATAGAACTGCCGGTTCCCCGGCATCATGTAGTTGGAGCGGACAATCGTGGTGTTGCGACCGGCATTTCCCCCACCCAGCCAACCCTTGTCGAGTACCGCGATACTGCCTGCCCCATGGTTCCTTGCCAGGTAATACGCCGTCGCCAGGCCATGCAGCCCCGCTCCGACGATCACGATGTCATACGCTGCAGCCGGTTCCGGATCCCGCCACTGGCGATCCCAGTGTTTCTGTCCGGAAAGGCCGTTCCTGAACACCGCCCATGCAGAATAACGGGTCATGGGAGTATGCGCTCCTGTCGAGGTCTGTTCGTTGCGTTCACAGGGATAAATCTTGCTGCAACCCGTGCCGGACGGAAGGGTTTGTCAGGAACCCCGACCAGCGCACACGGGCGAATGAATAATAACGCAATCCCCATGCAAACTGTAGTCAAGGTGAAAAAGGTCTCCACTTGGTATAGTTTTCCGTACTGATTCATGAGACTGGTACATATTCAGTGTTCCCATAATTATAATTTTCCTTTAAAAACAATAAAATAATATACCAATAGTCTCGCAGGTTTGTTGCAAGAGTATGATTCTGGTATTGATAAGGTATATTGAAATCAGCGATTACTGATCACGGATAGCCCGCGCATCCTCCTGCCGGCAAGGATTTTCCTGCACGGGGTTCCGGCAAGTCCGGGATCTGGCAGTCAGCAGAAAAAGCACCGCTGCTGCCCAAGGGAACAGTACCCGGAATCCGGAAAGACCGACCTTCCGGTTCCTACTGCTCCAAGGGCTCCGTTCCCTGTTTCAGGATATCCAGATAACCCGT
>JAJDVC010000022.1 GCA_022826305.1 Gammaproteobacteria bacterium
ATTGGCAATTGCTGATAGGAGAAAACAGGATGTTCACAGTATAGATGTTCACAGTATACTAGAGGGCGTTCCCATTGATCATCCCTCAGCAGTGTTCGCACCATGATATTCTCAATTGAAGAATATCAGCATGAATTATGATGATCCTGCATCCTTGTACGCAATTGGGAACGCCCCCTGGTCCATGAGGAGGTTCAACGAAAGCAGTTGAATCTGAATTCCTGCATGAATACGAGAAGGTGACTCCCTGTCCTTGTCCCGGTTCATTGTCTTGAACAATATCACGGTTCATGCAATCTGGTGCTGCTGTAGGGGCAAGAGCGCTGATCAGCAAGATGTGCGGGGATACTGTTGACCGGGAGAATGATTGTCCATGGCGACATTGAACAGTCCTGGTGTTGTAAAGGCTGCGTCGGTGCTATAGAATCCACCATCAATCTGGTTCCATAACCACTCCTTTCTCCACTGTACAACGGGCACTGTTGGCCAGGGGGATTTGACCACGAGGAGCGTCAATGAGACATTATGAAATTGTATGTCTGATCCATCCTGATCAGAGCGAACAGGTACCTGCCATGATGGACCGGTATCGTGACATGGTTACTTCGGGAGGCGGCGTTCTTCATCGCGAGGAAGACTGGGGGCGCCGGATTCTTGCCTACATGATCAACGATGTGCACAAGGCGCACTATGTCATGATCAACATCGAATGCTCCCTGACAGTGCTTGCCGAAATTGAGCGCAATTTCAAGTTCAATGATTCCATCTTGAGGTATCTGGTGATTCGGAGGAAACGTGCGATTACAGACGAGTCCCCAATGGCCAGGGCAAAGGCAAGGGAAGAGTTGAATGAGGCCGCCCGGACGGCTACCGAAAAGAAAGCGCCCAAGGAGCCGCCAAAGGCTGATCTCCCAGGCAAACAGGACAAAGGAACCGGGACTGATGAGTCAGGACAGGAAAATCCGGTGACACCCGAAGAGCGCAAGGATCCCGAATCGGAAAACGACCAGCCGGAGAATGCATCATGAGCAGATTTCACAGGAGACCAAAATTCTGTCGCTTTACAGCGGAAGGCATTGAATCAATAGATTACAAGGATCTCGATATTCTCAAATCCAATATCAGCGAAACGGGAAAGATCTTGCCAAGACGCAGTACCGGAACCAAACATCATTTTCAGCGACAGTTGTCTACGGCGATCAAGCGGGCGAGATTCCTCGCATTGATTCCCTATACGGATCAGCATGATAACTAGGGCAGCAGAATGGAAGTTATTATCTTGGAAACAGTTCAGCATCTCGGTGCACCGGGAGATTTGGTGGAGGTGAAGAACGGATATGCCCGCAACTACCTGATCCCGCAGAAGAAAGCCATTCAAGCTACTCCGGAAGCAAGGAAGCAGGCGGAGGAGTTGCGTCGCAAGCGTGCGGAGGAACAGCGCAAAACCCTGGCGGATGCCAGGAATCGCGCGGATCACTGTGTCAGGGAGATTACGCTTGCCAGGTTGTGTACTGGGGAAGGGCATCTGTACGGTTCCGTAACCCAGAAGGATATTTCAGATGCCCTGAGTGAGGCCAGCATCCCGGTTGACAGGTCGGAAATCTTCCTTCCGGACGGCCCGATCAAGGAGGTCGGATCCTACGAGGCAACGATTCAGTTTCATCCGGAAGTACAGTTTGCGGTTCAATTGGAGGTGATCGAGGAGTCTTCCGGAGAGAAGAAGACAGAAGTCCCCCAATAGGCCGTATTCCTTGAAGCCATATCCAGGATCAATAATATAGTCAGATACCCTTGTTGCCTGTCCGGATGTATGCCACACCACTCCGGGATCGGTTCTGTCCGCCTTGTCGAGTGCGTCTTCGGCCTGGCGGAGCATGGCGTCTGCAACACTGCTTTCACCCGGTGAACGGCCTTGTGTTGCTACCGCGGCAAGCATGGATAGCTGTGACAGGAATATGCGGTTGATGTATCCTTGAATATCCGGACAATGCGCGATAATACCCGTGGCTGAAACACTAAAGATCCTGCCGCCATCAGTGAGGGTTCCGCCTCAGGCCATAGAGGCGGAACAGGCCTTGCTGGGTGGGTTGCTGCTGGACAATGATAGGTGGGACGAAATTGCCGGTGAGATCCAGTCACAGGATTTCTACAATCAGAACCATCAGTTGATATTCGGGGCAATCTACGCCCTGAAGGCTGACGGGGAGGCGGCGGATGCAATAACCGTGTCAGAGCGCCTTGACCTGTCGAATACCCTGGAGAAGGCGGGTGGACTGTCCTATATCGGCGGCCTGGCGAACAATACCCCGAGTACGGCCAATATCATGACCTATGCCCGGATTGTCCGGGAGCGGTCTGTTCTTCGCTCGCTCATCTCCGCCGCGAACAGGATATCCGAGATGGCCTACGATCCAGGCAGCGATACGCCCAAGGATGTCCTTGATAATGCGGAAAGACTGGTCTTCGACATCTCCAGGAGCGATAACCGCAGGCGGCGATCTGTAATACCGATCCAGGATCTTGTAAAACACTCGATAGACCGGGTCGAGGAATTGAGCAGATTACAGGATCCCATTACCGGTATCGCGTCAGGTTTTCAGGATCTGGATGAGCAGACCGCCGGTTTCCAGCGCGGAGATCTCGTGGTTATAGCCGGAAGACCTTCCATGGGCAAGACTGCTTTCGCCATGAATATCGTGGAGTATGTGGCCATAGAGAAGAAGCTGCCGGTCGGAGTTTTCAGCATGGAAATGTCCGGCGAACAGCTTTCCATGCGTATGCTGTCTTCGATCGGAAGACTCAACTCCAGGCGAATCAAGTCCGGCAAGTTGCGTGACGAGGACTGGCCGCGCTTGACACATGCCTCCGGCCTGCTGGACCCAACCCGGATCTACATTGACGATTCAGGCGGCCTGAATCCCATGGATCTGAGTTCCCGGGCCAGAAGAATGGCTGCAGAACAGGGGGATCTGGGCTTGATCGTCGTCGATTATCTGCAATTGATGCAGGGTACGGAGACCACCGAGAATCGCGCCACGGAAATATCAGGCATCACCCGGGCCTTGAAATTGCTCGCCAAGGAACTGAACATACCGATTCTGGTTCTGTCGCAGTTGAATCGAGTCGTCGAAACACGCCAAAACAAGATACCGGTCATGTCGGATCTGCGGGAATCTGGATCCATTGAACAGGACGCAGACCTGATCCTGTTCATTTATCGTGATGAAGTCTATAACCCGGATAGCGACCAGAAGGGTAAGGCGGATATCCATATTGCCAAGCAACGTAACGGACCGATAGGCCATATCACGTTGACGTTCCAGGGCAAATATACCCGTTTTGACAATTATGCACCGGCCCTTGATTCGGGATAGGGGGGCAGTTTTCACAAGACCCGTACCAGAATAGATCCGTTATGCAGTTTCCCTGGCGCGCAAGAGTACTGATTGATCTGCAGGCGCTTGGGCATAATGTTGGGATTGTCAGGAAACTGGCTCCGGATTCGAGGATACTGGCCGTCGTCAAGTCGGACGCTTATGGACACGGCCTGGAAAGTGTCAGCAGTTATCTGGACAGTATGGTCGATGGATTTGCCGTCGCTACTGTTTGTGAAGGTATGCGGTGTCGTGTTGTCAGTCCGGACAAGCCAGTGGTTGTTTTATCCGGCATGTGGGACAGGAGACAGATGGAGCAGTATTCCGAGTATCGACTTGACCCCGTGGTGCATAGTGCATTTCAGGCCGATTGGCTGGAGAATTATCGCGGTCCGGTAGTCAATGCCTGGATCAAGATCGATACTGGAATGAATCGATTCGGGATGAGCGGCGACCAGGTTTGCCAGGTATGCGAAAGATTGCGCGACAATCCTTCCATCGGCACTCTCAGATTGATTTCTCACCTTGCCAGTGCGGATACTCGGGACGACTGTTTCACCAGGCAGCAAATCGAACGCTTTGCAATCGCCTCCAGATCATTCCGGGGGGAATGCTCGCTAGCCAATTCTGCCGGGATAATTGGCTGGCCGGACGCTTCCTACGACTGGGTACGTCCCGGAATCCTGATTTACGGGGTTTCACCCATGGCGGGGGAAATCAATCCAGGGTTCTATCAGCCTGTAATGAAGCTGCAGGCACGGGTAATTGCCATGCGACAGGTAGCTGCTGGAGAGAGCATCGGGTACGGTAGAGCCTATACGGCTTCCAGGACAATCGATGTCGCAATCGTCAGTCTGGGATATGGTGATGGTTATCCCAGGGTGATCAGTGAAGAGGCTTTTGTCCTGATTCGCGGGCAGAAGGCTCCCATTGTAGGCAGAGTGGCCATGGACAGTATTGCCGTGGATATCAGTGATCTGGAAGTCGTGTGTATTCAGGATGTTGTCACCCTTTGGGGCGATATGCTGCCGGTAGAGCGAGTCGCCGGGTGGGCCGATACGATAGCTTATGAACTATTATGCAAGGTTACGACACGAGTGCCCCGGGTGATCATCCGGGCATGATGGGATTTCTCCGGAATCACGCATGTCAGGCTTGAATCTGAACTATTCGTCTTGCGCTGCATCGAATAAGCGTTTACTCTTTGCCACGGAAAAACGGACCTTCCGTATACCTCCCCCCGAACCAGAATCAGGAACTCTCATGCAACATATACCATATACTGCGATTCGTGCTGGCCTTGCTGTCCTCACGGCATTCATGCCGGCCGCTTACGGGCAGGATGACATCCCGCTTTCCACGGACGAACAGAAGTTCAGCTATGCCGTCGGAGTACAGGTTGGCCTGCAACTCAAGCAGCAGGTCTTGACGGAGACCGATCTTGATCTTCAGGCCGTTTTGTCTGGCCTGAGTGCCGCTGTTCTTGATCAGGAGTACCTGCTTTCCCGGGAGGAGATGTTCCGGATCGTCGAGGCAAGGCAGCAGGCGGAGGCTGAGAAGGTTGCTGAAATGACGCGTATGCAAAGGGAAAGCAGTCGCAAATTTCTTGATGAGTACCTGAAGCAGGACGGTGTTGTCGTCACTGAATCGGGACTGATGTACACTGTCATCAATGCTGGCGATCCGGAAGGAGATACTCCAGAGTTGCACGATACCGTTGTCGTGCATTATGTCGGAGAATTGCCGGATGGTACGGTGTTCGACAGCAGTCATGACCGTGGCGAACCGGCTTCCTTCTCGCTGCAATCGATTATTCCGGGCTGGCAGGAGGCTCTGCAGCTCATGCGCCCGGGTGACAAGTGGCAGATCGTGTTGCCACCGGAACTTGGATATGGAGAGCGGGGTGCCGGACAACTGATCGGCCCTAACGCCGTCCTGGTCTTTGAAGTCGACCTGCTTGAGGTCAAGAAACCCGGCAATACCGAATGACCACACGTTGGCAACCGTACTACAGTTTCATTTTGACACGATAGATTGCCTTTTCGGAATCCTGCCTGAATTGATCTTCCGGCATGCGCGCAACATTTCCTGTGCCTGAATGGCGTTGCGCCAGGATCGAATGCTCCGGGAACTTGCAGCGACATGAGCGAATAGCGTAGATTTGGTCATGGTTGCTTGTACAAGGCCCCTGTCGTTCTGCATTTTTGCTGTTGCCGCAACAGTGGCTTGTGGTGCTGTTGCCCACGATCCCGATCAGGAAGAGTCCCCGCAAGTCGTAACGGCCGGGTTGCATGAGATGGCGAAGCGGATACGCCGGTATGAATCGTGGCGAATACTTGGGGCACAACCCAGAAAAAGGGCATCAGGATACTGGTATTTCCGTTTCAAGATGCTTCGTGATGATGGCACCATAAAGGTGATTTACATCGACCCGAGAAACCCTGACTTCAAAAGACTGGAGCAGTGAGGACACTGCTGATTGAGGATGAACCCAGACTCCGTCAGCAACTGACAGATCGATTGCGTCGCCATGGGCACATGGTAGAGGCTGCAGCTACAGGCGGAGAAGGAATATATTACGGGCTCCAGTACCCGATTGATCTGGCCGTAATCGATCTTGGACTGCCAGACATGGAAGGAATGGAGGTGGTAAGGCGATTGCGCAGGGAGGGGAGAAAATATCCGATTCTGATCCTGACTGCACGTTCAGGATGGCAAGAAAAGGTGGATGGTCTCGAGTCCGGAGCCGATGACTATCTTACAAAGCCATTCCATTTTGAAGAATTACATGCCCGCATGTCGGCATTATACAGGCGTTCGGCCGGACATCCGGTTCCGATCCTTTCCAATGGACCACTCCAGATCAATACCCAGTCCCAGGATGTCCTTGTGAACGGTACAAGACGGGAACTGACGGCATTTGAGTATCGTCTGCTGAAGTATTTCATGACGCATGTAGGCAAGGTGGTTTCGAAAAGCGAGTTGACCGACTACCTGTACACTGATGATCAAGACCGGGATAGCAATGTCATTGAGGTATTCGTGCGCCGACTTCGCAAGAAACTGGATCCGGACGGGCAGTACCGCCTGATTCAAACCTTGCGCGGACGAGGGTATCTTCTTGTTCAGATGTGATATCGATTGACCTGAGCGATATTGAGCAGTCTATCATTGAGAAGCCGATTGTTCTGGGCAACCTCGTTTACCCTGGTCGCCTTTCTGGGGCTGGCCGGCATGGCGCTTGACCGTTCTTACATCAACAGTAATCGGGTTGCCGTGCGGAATCAGCTCGGATCCCACATCAACGTCCTGCTGGCCGCTCTTGAAGTAACCGAGGATGGCAAACCGGTTGTTTCCGACAGGCTGATTGAGCCCCGCCTGTCGGCGCCAGGTACTGAATTATATGCCCTGATTCTTGGTGCGGGCGGAAAAGTCCTGTGGCAATCGGCTTCCGCCCTTGGTTTCTCTCTGGATCATCATGACCCGTTACCTCCCGGCAAGGAGATCTTTGGCCAACTGGGGACTGGTATTGATAGCCCATTTGCGTACAGTTACGGAATCAGCTGGGAACTGGATACTGATCGTTCGGTAGAGGTCACCCTGGTTGTTATTGACGCCAGTAACGACTTCCTGAAGACTGTAAGGTCTTATCGTCAGGAACTCGCTTTCTGGCTGGGGGGCGCCGGATTCTTGTTGCTGGTCATGCAGATATTGTGCCTGCAGTGGGGACTACGCCCGTTACGGAAGGTAATGCGGGAACTGGACCGTATAGAGCATGCAGCACAGGCGAGGATAGAAGGCGCTTACCCGGAGGAAATCGCCCAGTTAAGCTCCAGGATCAATCTTCTTATTGAAAACGACCGCAAGAACCTTTCCCGCTATCGTCACACCCTGGGGGATCTTGCCCATAGTCTGAAAACGCCTTTGGCAATCATCCGGGGCATGCTCGAAGAGCACGACGCCATTGACCATGACGAACTCGGTAGTCTGCTTGATCAGATGAATCATATCGTCGAGTACCAGTTAAGGAGGGCCGCTTCCTCGACGAACACCGCTACCCGGGTTGCCTTGGAAGTGGGCAGGATATTGAAAAAGCTCGACCAGTCGCTACGCAAGGTATATGTCGACAAATCCCTGACGATCAGGTGGGAAATCGCGGCCAATGCCAGGTTCTACGGGAACGAGGGCGATCTATACGAACTGCTGGGCAATGTCATGGACAATGCATACAAGTGGTCATGCAGCAAGCTGATGTATCGTGTTTTGACCATTCCGCATGGAAACTCAGCAAGAGGGGGACTTGTGATCGAGATTCACGATGACGGTCCAGGTGTCAGTGCTGAAGATCAGACACAGGTCCTGCAGCGAGGTGCCAGGTTGGACCAGGGCAAGCACGGATACGGTATCGGGTTGTCGGTAGTTTGTGAGATTCTTCAAAGATACCGGGGAGAAATCGATATTACAGACAGTGAATTGGGCGGCGCCAGGGTACGAATCGTCCTCCTTGGCCCCTAATCACGACATATGCCATGTTGCGTGACACATGCTGGAGTCCCCGCTTTCCTGGTGAGCTATAACCGAAAGTGGTGTATGGCGTAGTTGACTGAAGGCGGCGTATCGGGTTGACTGGAGTTACCAATCCAACCAACCAACCCATGGAGATAC
>JAJDVC010000106.1 GCA_022826305.1 Gammaproteobacteria bacterium
CCTGCCGAGGCAATCCAGTATGTCGGATGCCAGTTTGGTCTCATGCTCGTCTATCAGCGGTCGAAGATCGGCAAGCCTGACGGGCAGGGTCTTGCTGCTTTTGCCGAAATGATGGGCATGCAGGGTATCGAAGTAATCCAGAACTCCGGCGCAGGCGGCGACCTGGGCATGCTGGGGGCCTGCAGGACTGAACTGTTTCCCCGCGGATCCGGTGTTGAAAAAATGGCATTGGGCGCTCAAGGATCCGGAAATTCCGTCACGAAGATACATCAGGCTCTGATGTGGGCCGAATACCTTGTAGAGGCTGAACACGTAACCGTCAACTCCCAGCCTGCGGGGGCTGTCAACATGATGTGGTGCGCAGGATACGCCATCAACAAAGACCAGGGCGCCTGAGCGGGATTTGATCAACCGGGTGATTTCCGTTACCGGGTTTGCGGTGCCCGAAATATTTGAGCAGTGGGTGAAAAACACCCACCTTGTGGATTTGTTGAGCAATTCCTTCAGGTCATCGGGGTCCAGGAGTCCGCTGTTGTCCACGTTCCAGTATCTGACAACAACACCAGACCGACGGGCCATGTTTGCCCATACTCCTATGTTTGCTTCATGATCCTGATTTGTAACTATGATCTCATCCCCGGCCTGGAGTCCTGGAGCGATGGCTTGGGCCATCACGTAGGTGTTCATGGAGGTGGATGGGCCGATCGTGAGTTCATCTGTCGATATTTCCAGTGCCTCTGCCCAGCGTTCGACAGACCGGTCCATGGCCTGGCCTGCTTCTGCAGATGATGGATAAGGCTGATAAGGCTGGACACGGGTATGCGTGTTGTATCGGTTCAGTATGGTGTTGACCTGCTGGGCAACATAGCTTCCTCCGGCATTCGAGCAGAAGACAAAATCCGGAGGATCGTTATGCAACTGGCAGAAGTTTTTTCTGGAGAATTCAATATCAAGTTTCATTTGCCGGATCCTTTGTGACAGTCAGGCTGCATTCATATTATAATAGCCTCCTGATATTTACCGGCTTGAAAGGCAGGCATCATGGATCCAGATCTGAAGATATCTCCGGATGCGGCGACCCGAATCAATCAGTTGCTGAAATCCAGGGATAATCCGAACCTGATGTTGCGAGTCTATATTCAGGGCGGTGGTTGTTCGGGATTCCAGTATGGATTCCAGTTCGATGATAACCTTGAAGAAGATGACTGTCCAATTGAAAGGGAAGGAATCCGGATGGTTGTGGACATGCTGAGCCTGCAATACCTGGAAGGGGCGGAGATTGACTATAAGGACGACATCATGGGAAGCAGGTTTCTGGTTAACAATCCGAATGCATCTGCAACGTGCGGATGCGGGTCAAGTTTCTCAATCTGATCTGTTGCTGTCGGTGGTCGTTGGCTTTGCGGAACCTCTTTTCGGCTTCCGGGTACAGGTCGGGACACCCGGACAGACTGTTGAAAGGGTTTTTCCCGGCATGTTCTCTTGGCTTTCATGAATCCACCCCCATATGGACCGTATTTCTCCTGAAGATCAAACTGTACAGACTGTAAATCATGAAAAACGATTCGGAAAACGGCGATAGACATCCGGACCAGCAGGATCCGGACGAGTCGATGGATCAAAATCCCGACCAGGGTTCCCAGGATGCCGATACTGCGGAGGTGGATGTTGAAGACGCGAAAGAACCGAAAGAACCGTTCGGTGATCTTGCGCGTGAGGAGTTGATCAGCCAACTGCTTGAGTCAAACCGCCGGATTTCCGAAATGGAGGACGGTTACATCCGCGCCAAGGCTGATGTCGAGAATATCCGGCGGCGAAGTCATAACGAGATGGTTTCGGCCAGAAAATATGCCATTGAGGGATTTGCCAGGGAACTGTTGAGTGTGGTGGATAGTCTTGATCAGGCATCCAGGGTGGATATGGGTTCAGCGGACAGTCAACCGGCTGGCAGGATGAAGGAAGGACTGGAGCTTACTCTGAAGCAGTTGGACGCCGTCATGGACAAGTTCGGAATTTCCCCGGTTGAAGCGGATGCCGGGGGATGTTTTGACCCGGCATTCCACCAGGCGATCTCGATGGTTGACAGCGAGGATGTGGAATCCGGGAACATAGTGAGCGTCATGCAGAAGGGGTTTGTTCTGAAGGATCGACTGTTGCGCCCCGCCATGGTGGTTATCGCCAACTGATACATTGCACCTGTTTTAGGGCGAATCACTTGTTATTCGGGGATTGAACCCTATATCAGGATTAGAGAAATACCGTATTAATTGCATTGATTGAGGAAATAGAAATCATGTCCAAGATGATCGGCATAGACCTGGGAACGACCAATTCATGCGTTTCAGTCATGGAGGGTAGCGCTCCGAAGGTCATAGAAAACAGTGAGGGAGATCGTACCACCCCATCCATCGTGGCGTTTACCAAGGATGATGAGGTGCTGGTCGGCCAGTCGGCAAAGCGGCAATCCGTCACCAACCCCGGGAATACGATTTTTGCCGTAAAACGGCTGATAGGCCGGCAGTTCGACGAGGATGTCGTACAGCGTGACCTCGATCTGATGCCTTACAAGATCGTCGAGGCAAAGAACGGAGATGCCTGGGTAGAGGCTGGGGGAAAGCAGATGGCTGCCCCGGAGATATCTGCCCGCATTCTCCAGAAGATGAAGCAGACTGCGGAAGACTATCTTGGAGAACCGGTATCCGAAGCTGTAATCACCGTGCCGGCCTATTTCAATGATTCGCAGCGACAGGCTACCAAGGATGCCGGCAAGATCGCTGGCCTCGAAGTGAAGCGGATCATCAACGAGCCCACGGCAGCCGCACTTGCCTACGGCATGGACAAGTCGAAAGGGGACCGAAAGATCGTGGTTTATGATCTGGGAGGCGGTACATTTGACGTGTCAATCATCGAGATTGCTGAAATCGAGGGGGAACACCAGTTTGAAGTTCTTGCAACCAATGGCGACACTTTTCTGGGGGGTGAGGATTTTGATCGCCGTCTCATCGACTACCTTGCTGATGAATTCAGGAAGGATCAGGGGATGGATCTGAGAGGGGATCCCCTGGCAATGCAGCGACTCAAGGAAGGCGCGGAAAAGGCGAAGATAGAACTGTCTTCGAGTACCCAGACGGAAGTCAATCTTCCATATATCACGGCGGATGCAAGCGGCCCCAAGCATTTGAATCTGAAACTGACGCGGGCCAAGCTTGAATCCCTTGTCGAGGAACTGCTGCATAGAACGCTCGATCCCTGCAGGATTGCCCTGAAGGATGCGGATATCAAGACTTCGCAAATCGATGATGTGATCCTGGTGGGTGGTCAGACCCGCATGCCCAAGGTTCATGAGGTTGTCGAGAACTTCTTTGGCAAGGAGCCCAGGCGTGACGTCAACCCGGATGAAGCCGTTGCAATGGGTGCTGCCATCCAGGGGGGTATGTTGGGCGGAGACGTAAAGGACATCCTGCTGCTTGATGTCACCCCGCTTTCGCTTGGAATAGAAACGCTCGGCGGGGTCATGACCCGACTGGTGGAAAAGAACACCACGATTCCGACAAATGCCAGTCAGGTATTTTCCACTGCCGAGGATAATCAGGGTGCCGTGACGGTCCATGTACTGCAGGGCGAGCGCGAAATGGCAAGCGGAAACAAGTCACTGGGTCGTTTTGATCTGACCGAGATTCCTCCGGCGCCCAGAGGCATGCCGCAGATTGAGGTTTCATTTGATATCGATTCGAACGGTATCCTTCATGTTTCCGCAAAGGACAAGGCTACCGGGAAAGAGAACAAGATCGTGATCAAGTCAAGTTCCGGTCTTTCCGACGAAGAGATCGACAAGATGGTGCGTGATGCTGAAGAGCATGCGGATGAAGATCGGAAGCTCAGGGAACTGGCGGACGTCAGGAATCAGGGTGAAGGGATGGTGCATGGGGTCAGAAAATCCCTGGCCGAGTATGGAGGAGAGCTTGATGATCAGGAAAAAGACCGTATCGAGCAGGCGGCGGCCGAACTGGAGGAGGCCATGAAGGGCGATGACGTTGATGATATCAAGGCCAAAACCGATGCCCTGACACAACTGAGCCACAAGCTTGCCGAGAAAATGTATTCCGCGGCCCAGGCAGGACAGCAGCCGTCTGCAGAAGAGACCGGCAAAGGGTCCCAGGCAAGTCAGGATGATGTTGTCGATGCCGAATTTAAAGAAATCGATGATGATGAAAAGAAGTCATGACTGATTGATCTCTGACGGTTATCGGAAGGGGAAGAATGTCGAAGCGGGATTACTATGAAGTACTCGGTGTAAACCGTGATGCCAGTGAAGACGACCTGAAGAAGGCCTATCGACGGCTTGCCATGAAGCACCACCCTGACCGGAACCAGAACAGTGCTGATTCCGAGGCCAGGTTCAAGGAAGTACAGGAGGCTTATTCCGTACTCAATGACAGCCAGAAAAGGGCCGCGTACGACCAGTTCGGCCATGCCGGTGTCGAGGCATCCTTTTCACGTGGAGACGGTTTCGGGTCAGCCGGATTCGGAGATATATTCGGCGATGTATTTGGTGATATCTTCGGCGGAGGGAGCAATGGCAGACGTGCAAGGCGCGGGGCTGACCTGAAATACGCATTGAACCTGACCCTGGAGGAAGCAGTGCTGGGGGTGGAAAGGGAGATTCGTTTCAAGCGGAAGATGAACTGCGGAACCTGCGATGGTTCCGGTTCAAGGCCGGGTTCCCGGCCAAAAACCTGTGGAACCTGCAACGGGCAGGGACAGGTTCGGATGCAGCAGGGATTCTTCTCGCTGCAACAGACCTGTCATCAGTGCAAGGGACAAGGAACCGTGATTTCCGATCCATGTCCATCCTGTCATGGACGGGGACTGGTCCAGGAAGAGAAGACCCTGGCTGTCAAGATTCCGGCAGGCGTGGATGATGGAGATCAAGTCCGGCTTTCCGGCGAAGGAGAGGGCGGAGGCCCGGGTCTGGCTCCCGGAGATCTCTATGTCCAGGTTCGCATGCAGAAACACGAGATTTTTGAACGGCATGGCGATGACCTTTATTGCGAGATTCCCATTTCGTTTTCGGTACTGGCGCTGGGGGGGGAGCAGGATATCCCCACGTTGGCGGGCAAGGCGAAACTGAAGATTCCCCCGGAGAGCCAGTCTGAGAAGGTGTTTCGGCTGAGAGGCAAGGGTGTGCGTAATGTCCGAAACGGCAATCTCGGGGATCTTTACTGCAAGGTCTCCGTGGAGACACCGGTGAACCTGACACGAGAGCAGAAGAATCTGCTCGGCAAGTTCGAGAAGAGCCTTGAAAAGGGCGGGCACCGTCATTCGCCGCGCCGAAACTCATGGACAGAGAGAATCCGGTCTTTTTTCGATGAACTGGTTCCTTGAATCGCTAAGCCGGTGAACGTTGTATTTGCCGTGAATCCTTCGGAGCACGTTTTCTACAGGGCGTTCAGGATAGTGTCACGCAAGTTTTGCCATTTGGCGAAGATGCCTTGTCACGGAGCAAGCTCGCGAAATCTGCCAGGGAAATAGTCGTCCGGCAATCCCGGCCGCTGGATGTGCTGTTTGCCGCTCTGCCGGGCCTGCAGATACAATGCTGATGGGTCCTGAGCATCTGTCAATCCTGAAATCCTGCTGGAACCAGAACTGAACGCGAAGGGACCGCCAAATGAACCGATGAGCGAGATAGACGAGATATTTGCTCCAGGTGGCCAGTTGCATCGATTCAAGAACGGATTTGTGCCGCGCCCGATGCAAAGGGAAATGGCTCGGGCGGTCGCTGAAGCAATCCAGACTCAGGATACGTTGATTGCAGAGTCGGGAACCGGAACCGGCAAGACATTTGCCTACCTGATACCGGTTGTGTTGAGTGGAAAACGTACAGTTGTTTCCACGGGCACGCGTTATCTTCAGGAGCAGATTGTCAACCGGGACCTGCCGCAGGTGCTTGCCATGCTGGGGGTTGATCTTCGATTTGCCCTGCTGAAGGGGCGAGCCAACTACCTGTGCCGATACCGGTACAGGCGGGCGGGCTGGCAAACTGGTCTGCTTGACCAGGAAAGCGCAATTCCCATGGCGGCGATTGATCGGTGGGTTGCAACAACCCGGACTGGTGATATCTCGGAGATCAGGGAGATTCCCGAGCAATCGCCGTTTTGGGGACACATTACCTCGACAACTGACAATTGCCTGGGCGGCAAATGTCCGGAATATCATCAGTGCTTTGTCAACAAGGCAAGAAAGCGCAGCATGGAGTCGGATGTTGTGATAGTGAACCACCACCTGTATTTTTCCGACCTGACGATCAAGGAGGATGGTCTGGGACAATTGTTGCCGGACCATGACACGGTGATTTTTGACGAAGCACACAGTCTTCCGGATGTCGCTTCCGTGTTTTTTGGCTTCTCGGTGTCGAGCTTCCAGATCACTGATCTGGTTGATGATGTTC
>JAJDVC010000261.1 GCA_022826305.1 Gammaproteobacteria bacterium
GCCGGGATTTTCACAACGGTGGATGCCGTTTCCGGATATCTGGCTGGAATGACTGGATCGGAGATTCCGAATCGGTTTTCACGCCGACAAGCAAAGCCCTGTATTATCGGGTTCATGCTATCCTTGCCGCCGGAATCCGGATATCCGATACGGAACAACACGCTCCGCCTGCAGATTTCGCACCCTGGCCCCGTTCACATGCAAAGCCGTTACCTGTTCGGAATACTGATTGCCCTGCTCGGTGGCGCCTGCCTCAGCACGTCGGGCATCCTGCTTCGCAACCTGGAAAGCGCCGGAGGGTGGCAGATCGTCTTTTACCGCTCCTGGGCGCTGTTCTTCACGATCACCCTGCTCCTTGCCGTCCGGTACCGTTCAGCAACTTTCCGGGCCTTCCACGACATCGGGGTGCGTGGCCTGTCCGCCGCCACGCTGCTTGGTCTGGGATCCATCCTGTACATCTTCGCGATCCTCAACACCACGGTCGCCAACGTGGTCTTCATTATCGGTTCCGCCCCACTGGTTACCGCGCTGGTTGCCTGGATCCTTCTCGGGGAAAGGATTCGCCGGTCAGGCATCGTCACCATGGCCGGTGCGGTGTGTGGAATCGGCCTGATGTTCGTCGATGGCCTGGCAAGCGGCGGCATGCTGGGAAATGTCCTGGCCATCGTCATGGTGCTGACATTCGCCTTCTATCTGCTGATCCTGCGGTCCAGCCGCAACACCGACATGACTCCCGTTGTGGCCCTGTCGGGACTGCTGATGGCATTCTTCTCCATGACCATGGTCGACAACTTCACCGTCAGCATTCATGACCTTGTGATCTGCCTTGCGCTGGGATCCTTTCAACTGGGCCTCGGATTCCTTTTCCTGACACTTGCTTCAAGGTATATTCCGGCTGCCGAGGTGGCACTGTTCGCCATGAGTGAATCCGTGCTTAATCCGCTTCTGGTATGGATCGGTGTGAACGAGGTTCCCAGCAGTTACACGCTCATGGGCAGCGCCGTCATCCTGCTTTCCGTCTTGACCTACAGCCTGATAGCCATCCATTCAGGCAAACCGACCTGAACAAGCCGCCATGTACCAGCCGGGACCATCAATCGCAGAACAGTTTCCCTACCCTTCCCGCCGCATGCCCGTCATGGCACGGAACCTGGTCGCCACGTCCCAGCCCCTGGCGACCCAGTCCGGTATCGAGGCGCTACAGGCTGGCGGAAATGCCGTGGATGCGGCACTTTGCGCGGCGATTACGCTCACCGTCGTGGAGCCCACCATGAACGGAATCGGCAGCGACGCTTTCTGCATTCTGTGGGACGGAACCCGGTTGCACGGCCTCAATGCCTCCGGCCGGAGCCCGGAATCGTTGCAGGCAGGGGATTTCGAGGGACTGAACCAGATGCCGGACCGGGGCTGGGGGCCAGTGACCGTCCCCGGTGCTGTCAGCGCCTGGGTCGCGCTGTCCCAACGATTCGGCAGGTTGCCGTTCGAACGACTGTTCGAACCAGCCGTCCGCTACGCCCGGCATGGCTACATGGTAACGCCGATAACCGCCCGGCTGTGGGCCCGCGCACCGGAGCAGTTCGGTGAATTCGACGGCTTCGCCGTGTTCCTGCCCGGTGGCAGAGCGCCAGTATCAGGAGAGCTGTTCCGGTGCCCGGACCAGGCGGAATCCCTGGAGCAGATCGCCCGCACCCGGGGAGAGTCCTTCTACCGCGGAGCACTGGCCGAAAAGATTGCCGCCGCATCCCGGCGCGATGGCGGGAGGCTGACCATGAGGGATCTGGACAAGCACCGATGCGACTGGGTGAACCCTGTCTCCATCGACTATCACGGTCATACCCTCCATGAACTCCCGCCCAACGGGCAGGGCCTGGCCGCACTGATCATGCTGGGCATTCTTGAGCACACCGGGTTTTCCCTCCATGAACCGGATTCGGCCGATGCACTGCACTGCCAGATCGAAGCCATGAAGCTGGCTTTCGCCGACACCTTCAGATATGTCTGTGACCCGGCGTTCGCCGACATCAATCCGCAGTCCCTGCTCGACCCGGACTACCTGGCGGAACGTGCCGGGATGATCGACATGAAACGGGCCGGTTCGCCGTGCTTCGGCATGCCGGCCAAGTCCGGGACAGTCTACCTTGCAACCGCTGATGAAGCCGGCCTGATGGTGTCCTATATCCAGAGCAACTACGACGGATTCGGATCCGGCATAGTCATTCCCGGAACCGGTATCAGCCTGCAGAACCGCGGGCGGGGATTTACGCTGGCAAGCGGTCATCCGAACCGGGTCGCAGGAAACAAGCGTCCATTCCATACCATCATACCGGCTTTCCTGTCCCGGGATGGGCAACCGATCATGAGCTTCGGGGTAATGGGTGGGCATATGCAGGCACAGGGCCATGCACAGATGGTCATCCGTGTCTGTGACTGGGGCATGAATCCCCAGGCCGCCAATGATGCCCCGCGCTGGCGGGTCTGCGAGGACGGATTTATCGAACTCGAGGCAGGATACGATGACGCAATCAGGTCGGATCTCTCGAGCCGTGGTCACCGGATGCGCCCGTTTCATCCCGAGCAGGTCTTCGAGATGGGGGGTGCCCAGCTGATCCAGCGCACGCAGGATGGCTACATCGGCGGCAGCGATCCCAGGAAGGACGGATGCGCCGCAGGATACTAGGAGCTGCTGTTCCGGATTCGAATGCCCCGGACCGGACAATGCCGCCGTGGCGTACCATCAGGAAGCCGCTTCACGATACGTCCGTTCCAGGTAGTAGGACACCTCCTGGTCGGAGTACCCGATAAGCTCCACAAGCCTGCGGCGGCATTCCCTTATTGACGCACCCCGTTCCTTCCATACCGGAACCCGTTTCACCAGCGTTTCCACCCGCTCCCGGGGCGTGATGATCCAGGTGTCCTGGGGTGTTTCCCCGAAGTAGAAATCCGCAGAGCATACGGATTTCGCTTTCGGTTTCATGTAGAGCACCAGGGTGAGCACGCTGTGCGCCCCGCTGTCCGACACATACCGCCTGAGAAAGCTCAGCGTCCCGCCTCCGTCTCCCAGGTCGTCGATCACCAGCACCGTGCGGCCGCTTATGGGTATGGAAATTCCATGCTGGACCCGCGGATTCACGTGCCGCTCGCCCGGGCCGACATAAAGCGAAACGCCGATTGTCCCGAATTCAATCTTGGGAACCGGGGCACTGCGACCTTCGACCAGGTGATCGTAGAGCAGGACACTCGGCAGCAGCCCGCCCATGGTAACCATCAACGCACGGGTAATCTGTTCCGGCTGGTTGCGGTGGCTATCCTGCCAGGCATGGACCAGTTTCGCCAGTTCCAGGCAGGCCATGGACTCCACGGCATCGGGAACCAGCAGGAAACTCAGGTCGTCGTCCGGTACGCAGACCCCCTCCGGCTGGCGCCAGAACGCAAGGTCAATCTCCTCCCTGGGGCATTTGATCTGATGCAGATAGTCACTCATTGTCGGGGCTCAGGGCATGGCCGGCAGGGGCCGGGAACTGCAGACAGTGGTACGCCACATCATGCGTCGAAAACCGTCATAGTCGTTGACTGCATAATGGATGGTCGAGCGGTTGTCCCATAGTACGATGGTATCCGGCAACCAGTTCAGCCGACAACAGAATTCAGGCCTCGTCGCATGCCCGTAAAGCCGCTCGAGAATCGGCCTGCTCTGTACCTCGTCCATGCCCTCGAACCGGATCGTATAAGTCGGGTTGACGAACAGAACCGGCTCATTCCCCCGCTCGGGATGCCTGCAGACCGCAGGATGCGCCTGCTCGGCGTCCGCCTCCGGGTTATGCCGGTCCATCCTTATCGAGCCCTCGAACCGGCTTTGCGGTTCCGGGGCATATCTGACACCGTACGGAGCACCGACGTGGACAGCCTTTCTCCCCGTGAGGAAGGCCTTCAGGTCGTCAGGCAGCGCAAGACAGGCTGCCGTCATGTTCGCCCAGACCGTGTCCCCGCCGCACGCCGGAATCTCCCTTGAATACAGTATGGAGATTTCAGGGGGACATTCGAGAAAACTGAAATCCGAATGCCAGTCCCCGCCAAACACCCCCATGTCGACTTCATCCTCCTCCTTGAGCACCGCGATGATTTCGGGAAAATCCTGCATTGGCCGGATATACGGCAACCTTACGAGTGACCCAAGTCTGCGACTGAACGCCAGAAACTGGTCTTCGGTCAGCTGCTGGGCGCGAATGGATACAACCTTGTGGCGGGCCAGGTGTCGTCGGATCGTCCAGATGACCTCATCATCAGCGTGGTTCACGTCAGGAATGTCCAGTTCAATGCCGATCGTCGGCGTCAGGAGCCTGTCCACCTTCACCTTTTCGCCACGTTGCTGCAGGGCTTCCCGGTTGCGCACCCTCAACTCAACTCCTGCAGGCGGGATTTTTCGCCGTATTCCTCTTTAACCATGTCTACAGTCTCATGAACCTACAGGCCATCCTGAATCCGGATTATACCGCCTATGCCCCGAGGCCCGGTTTCTTGCGGTGCCGGGCCGGTCGGCACGTTACCGCACGCGGGAAATTCGGTTAAGATAGGCGTGCCTGATACTTGTGGAGACTGCCGTGGTAACGCTTGAGACCCCCATCTGTGAATTCGGACTGCCTGCACCGGATTTTTCCCTGACCGGCACCGACGGGAACAACTGGACCCTCCAGCAGTGCAGGGGGGCAAACGGAATTCTCGTCATGTTCATCTGCAATCACTGTCCCTATGTCAAGGCCGTGCTCGACCGTATCGTGAGGGATACCCGGGATCTCCTGGCCTATGACATCAATGCAGTTGCGATCATGTCGAACGACCCGTCCGTTTATCCGGAAGATTCATTTGAAAACATGCAGAACGTGGCACGCGACTACGACTTCCCCTTTCCCTACCTGATCGACGAAACCCAGGAAGTCGCGAAAAGCCATGACGCCCAGTGCACGCCGGACTTCTTCGGCTACAACGCCGACCTCCAGCTCCAGTACCGAGGCCGCCTGGATGCGAGCGGCATGCAACCCGCCCCGGAAAACGCCCGGCGGGAACTGTTCGAGGCCATGAAGAGAATTGCACAGACCGGGCTCGGTCCGCAACAGCAATTCAGCAGCATCGGCTGCTCGATCAAGTGGGCCCGATAGAAAGTCGGGCTGGATGCAAGGATACGACGGGTGCGGTTTGCTGCGACCGCCGCTTCAGAAAGTCACAAGTCCCGAATCCCGTGCACACCACCTTCTAGTGTGTGCCGACGAATCTGCATGCCGCTGCATGAGACCGGGTTCGCCAGATGGAAACCAAACATCAGATCTCCAGATCATCAAGACTGTTTCCGTCGGCCAGATACTGAACGACCCATTTCGGCTTTCTACCCCGACCGGTCCAGGTCTGGTCCCCGTTTTCAGGATTCACGTATCTTGCCGCGGATTTTCCGACGTTTCCCGAATTGATCCTTATTGAAATTCCGGATTCCTGGGCAAGTCTTTTTATCTCCTGTATTTTCGCCCTTTTGTCCTTCGCCTGAAGAGCCTTGATCCGTTTTGCTATTTGCGCCTGATAATCCTGAAGCTCCGGAATCGTTGCCCTGTCCAGCAATTTTTTTATCTGAGTCATCTGCATATATGAATTGTTGTCAATTAACGGATGTAGTGTAATCCGAATGCCTGAAGATTTGAATACCGAAAAACCGGTCTATAACCGGTTTTCTTCAAAAGGAATGCGGACTGCATTGCGGTTGATCTGGACGCCAAGGCGTAACGGAGCAAAATCCGAACGAATCAATCCGGATGACGCCCATACCCGGCGCCGAACCGGGCATATTGCGGAAAATATTTAACTTCATGAAGTTATGACATCCTTGCTCATGGAAACGGACAATGTTGCATAAGCCTCCCGAGCCGTGACTTGACTGAGGTCAATTGAACCTGACCTGAAGACATGCCGAAAAGATATGGAACAATTTCTTGACGAGTCGGGCCGAACCGGGAACACGCATGATCCATGTAGCACCCTGTCGCAGTATACTGATGATTTGGGACTGCCGTCTGCCTTGAGGGTTTTCCGTATGGGCCTGAAATCCGGCATGCCGAAAGGAAATAGCGCACCGAAAGCATTTCAGATCGAGGATTCAGGGAAAGCCGTCCTTCACCCTGATTCGGTCAGCGTGTCTTTCGGGTATCGACAGCATTGCCATTCACCATGAACGGAATTGAAGGACTCCTGCGGGTATATTCTGCCTGAATGACCAAGGAAAAGGGTTAATATACCGGTAGCCACGATTTACCGAATCGCACAGCATCCTCCCGTTCGGCGAAGGACGCTGTTCCAGCCTGTGGAAATCCGCCATATGTCCGCATGCGTTATCGCGCAACAGATGTGCCGCGCATGACGGCACATACCGCCCACGATACCCCTGTCCAGAGGCAGGATCGAGCTTGAACTCCAGGGGATTTCACTGAAGAATTCTCGCGCGACAAGGCCGGTCATTGGCCGGATTTCCCGGGAACGCCGGACAGCCTCGCCTCGATTTCTTCCGCTGCACGAACCCCGGCGTCCACATCCACGCGATACAGCAGGAATCCTCCGACAACAAACAGAAAAACCAGAGTCAGGATGCCGTCCCGGCTCTCCGCTCCCGAAACGGCGAACGGAACAATGGCAATCAGCACGGGACCAAGAATAGCGGCGAACTTCCCGACCATGTTGAAGAAACCGAAGAACTCGGTTGTCTTCGAATCGGGAATCAGCCGAGCGAACAGAGATCGGCTGAGACTCTGCACTCCGCCCTGCACCAGTCCTATCGCGGCTGCGAGGAAGTAGAAATCCAGACTGGTTTCCAGCCACCTCCAGGCATAGACCACAACCAGTATATAGACAATCAGACAGGCCGCG
Source organism: Gammaproteobacteria bacterium (assembly GCA_022826305.1). Classification (GTDB taxonomy): domain Bacteria; phylum Pseudomonadota; class Gammaproteobacteria; order Arenicellales; family Poriferihabitantaceae; genus Poriferihabitans. The sequence continues at coordinate 6,901 of JAJDVC010000261.1, forward strand.
ATACCTGCCTTGGGGCTGGTAACCTTTCCTATCCAGCCGAGCAGGATTGCGGCCGGAAACGCGATGAACTGCGTCAGCAGCAAGGCAACGATCAGGCTGTCGGAAGGGAGTTCCAGAATGCGCTCGGCAAAGAACACCGCCATCTTGTATATGGTCCCGACGCCGTCAATATAGAACCAGTAGCCGACCAGGAACAGGGCCGCGGTACGCAGTTTGCGAATCTCGCCGGCCGTCGTCCTGAGCCGCCTGAATCCCTGGCCGACGATTTCCCGGATACCCAGGTCCGACTGCGCCGGGGTTTCCGGCACGTTCATCAGCAACGGTACCGTGAACACGAGCCACCAGGCTCCGACACTGGCAAAGGACACTGACAGGGCCGACGTGACGCTCTCAAGACCGAACCACGCTGGCCGCGTAACCATGAGCACATTCACCAGAAACAGCAGACCGCCGCCCAGGTAACCGAGCGCATAGCCATACCCGGAAACCAGATCAACCTCGTTCTCCGGGGAAACCTCGACCAGCAGGGCATCGTAAAACGTATTGGCGCCACTGAATCCCACCTGCCCCAGACCGTACACGAACAGCGCCATCCACCAGGCTCCGACCGATGCCCAGGCCAGCCCCAGGCACGTCAGTATACCCAAGGCCGCAAAGGCCGCCAGATAGCGCTTTCGCGTACCGCCGAAGTCTGCTATCGCCCCGAGCACCGGAGATGCCAGAGCCACCACGATACTGCTCGCCGCGAGCGCGATATTGAACCAGAACTGCGCCTGTCCAGCGGAAAGCTGGCCAGTCATGTGATTGTAAAGGACGGGGAAAAAGCCCGCCACGACCGTGGTTGAAAAAGCCGAGTTTGCCCAGTCGTACAGCGCCCAGGAAACCACTTGCCGCTTGAGCAGTATCGCTTTCATGAATGTTCTACCCATCGATCTTCGGGAGACAGGTACACCAAGATACCAAACCTCTCCGCAATAATCACCTGCATCACGAAACAAAGCCTCAAGGCGTCGAAAAACGCAGAAGCCAGATTCCCGGCCGAGGCCGACCGGCAGGCAGCACCGGTTCGGGGAGATGCGCCATCAGGCAGGCATCTGGCGGCGTGCACGCCGGGTGCCGGTGAAGGCGGAGCATCTGGTCGGGAGAGCCAATCCGCGTTACGTCGTCACCAATCCCGCAGGCGACCCGCAGGAGTTGTACGACGGGTGTACTGCGCCCGGGGCGAGATGGAGAACCGGATCAGGG
>JAJDVC010000129.1 GCA_022826305.1 Gammaproteobacteria bacterium
GCCCCTGAAGGCACCCTGCCGCGACTGGGTTTCGAAATCTACCCGACTGCCGCCGGCGACCGAGATTTTCGAGGCTTGCTCTCGGCCTGGCACACGACAAGGAGCTCCCATTGGCGCGGCCTGATAAATCGGCTGGTCGAAATGGGATTGTGCTTGCAGGCGAAGGCCGACGGGCTTGTGTCCTGGCCGAAGCAATGCATCCTCTACGGGGCGAACGGAACCTACGGGCTGCGCATGGGTATCAATCACATCAAGATCGTGATGGACGCGGAGCACTTGCGGGCGAAAGCCTACGCAGGTCTACAGTGCTCGCCAAGCGTCCCTTCGTAAGTGAGTGCGCCAGCGCACTGACCACATATCCGACGTCCAGTCTGGGGGCCGGCTTCGTTCAAACACGTTGCACAGGCTTGCTCACAAGCCTGTGCAACGCTAACCCGAAAAATGCATGAGTGAGGAGGGCGAAATCCCTGTTACATGATATGATTCAACGAGTTAACAGAGAATTATCGGAGACCCCACCCATGCCGCATGGTACCGACAGCACGATCCGTTTTTCAAGCCGCAAAGGCCGCGGGGTCGAGGCCGGTTTCACCGGCGGGTCCATCACCGGCAACGGCGGGGTGATGCTGGTGAGCGAGCAGGACCGTCGTCAGGCGAGTTGCCGTCACAGCTGGCTGCAGTTGCTGCGTCAGCGGCTGTGAACACGGGTAGAGGAATTTCGCCGTCACTGCTCTCTCCGACTGGGTGGGGAGGACAGTGTTACGCCTGACCATTGACCTGCATACCACCCCCCCTTATCATGAACTTCCTATTAACACTCCCTCTTGCATCCAATACCTCTAACTCTTGAACCCTTCAGACTTGTCTGTGTCAGGAAACACCAAACCTCATCCATTTACAGAACTGGAGAAATATTGTCATGTGCAACGCTTTGGTATGTTTCAATCAAATCCAGCCCCCCAGAAAACAGAACTCGAGCATGAGTACAGGCAAGACAACATTTCATTCCCTCTTTATGGGAGAACGGCTAATTCATTGGAGAAATACGGAGCATTTGGCATACATTCTGGACGGATGACTGTGCAGAACAAAAATGGGGAAAGTCATGTCTGATAAACGCCATACCTGTGCAAGGTTCCGGAAATGCGCCTTGCAAGTCAACCCTCATTCATATAGCAGAAAATATCGCGGTCAAGAACATGGAATCAACCCGCGTGACTATGCGGAATCTCTTCGTAAGATCTGTTTGGCTGAGGAGATAGAAGTCGTTGGCTTTGCAGACCACGGCAGCGTTTCGGATGCGGAGACCGCACGGGAGATCCTTACGGAAAGCGGGATAGTGGTATTTCCCGGGTTCGAGGTGGCAACAACCGAGAAAGTCCACTGGGTTTGTCTGTTTCCGGAAAACACCGGACAACAGCAACTTGAGCGTTACCTAGGGAAGCTGGACTTGACCGACCCACAGAATGGCGTCCGACCCTCCAGGCTTGGTGGGATACAGCTGCTCGAACGGGTGGAGAAGCTTGGTGGCTTCTGTTATGCGGCCCACGTGACTTCAAGCCGTGGTGTACTAAAAGGCAGATTTAATAATCTGTGGATAGATACCAAGCTGCGTGCTGCCCAGATTCCCGGCAAAATCGGGGACCTGCCGCCTGAATACAAATCAATCATTCTCAACAAGAATCCAGATTATTATCGTGAACATCCAGTCACGCCGATCAACGCCAAAGACATTTCCAGGCCCGAAGATCTGAGTGATCCGTCCGCCACGACGTTCGTAAAAATGACCCGCCCTTGTTTTGCATCGTTCCTGATGGCATTCAAGGATCCAGAATCCCGCGTTCGCCTTTCCGGCGATATGATCGAACGGCACTACAGCAGAATCGATAGCATTGAGATTGAAGGTGGTTATTTCGATGGGCTGTCTGCTGAAATATCCGGCCACCTGAATGCGGTGATCGGCGGGCGTGGAACTGGAAAATCCACCTTTCTGGAGTGTGTTCGGTACGCACTTGATGTATCACATAAAGGCGGTGATGCTGCCAGACAGGGCGAACAAATCGTCAAGGAGAATCTTGGACGCTCTGGAGGACGGGTCATCCTGAAATTACGCTCGGCGTCGAATCATATGAAATCCTATACGGTGATTCGGCGATTTGGTGAGCCACCTCGTGTAATCGATGGACAGGGCGATGAGTCGCGTCTGCATCCGGGCAGGGACCTGATTCCCGGCGTGGAGATCTACGGTCAGAACGAGATCTACGAATTAGCAAAAAGCCCCGGGGCTCTTTCAAGGGTGCTGGATCGTTTCTTACCCAGAGCCGTGGAACAGGAATCACAGCTGGACGAGGCGTACAGCAAGCTTCGAGAGAACGGTGACGGATTAGCAAGGTACCTGGAACAAAGGGATGAAATCGAGCGGCAGATTGCGCAACTCCCCAAACTTGAAGAGCAGGCAAGACAGTTCAAGGAGCAGGGACTCGAAGACAAAATGAGACAGGTCCCGCTGCTGGAGAAAGAACGGCAGTTGGGCCCGAGAATCCTGGAAGAAATGAGACGAGTACGTGACGGTCAGCGTGTGCTGGAGGAATCATTCCCTGATTTGGTCTTTCTGAGCGACAAGGCTCTTGAGGGGATGCCTCATGCGGACTTGTTTCGCCGCAGTCGCCGGATTCTTGAAGAACTTGGTACGGTGCTCCATCGGAAATCCAAGGAAATTGATAAGGCCGCCAGTGAGTCGGAGACAGCTCTTGAGTCAGCGGTTGAAGAACTGTCAAGGGAAATGAAAGCAGCCGAAAGTCAATTCGAGAAGGAGTTTGCCAAGCTTCCTGCGGTAGCCGGAAAGGACGGCAGGGAAATCGGGCATACCTACCAGCGGCTACTCAGAGAAATCGAGCAGGTAAAACCTGCCCGCGGTCGACTGAAAGCCGTCAACACGCTGGTCAATGAACTGGAGCAGAGTCGACGCAATTTATTGGGCGAGATCTCCGATATTCGCACTGCCCGTACGATTGCGAAACAAAAGGCAGTCAAAGAACTTAACAGGCGGCTGACCAGAAAACTGCGGATTACGCTGGTACCGGATGGCGTGCGCAAGCCTATTCGCGAATTCCTTCAAGAACTCCCTGGCGTAGGAGAACGCAAAACAGAATGGGTGGATGATGCTCAGGATTTGACGATCCTCGGCTTGGTTGCCGCTATTCGCGAGGGCAGGGATGTCCTACTTGGGAAAGGGTGGAATTTGACCACGGGATTCGCCGAAACCCTGACCAGATTGACGACTGGCCAGATTCATGCGCTGGAGGGGATAGACGTGCAGGATCGAATTACGCTCGAACTGAATATCTCTCATGACGGTGAGCAGTACAAGTCTTTGGACCGTCTCTCTACAGGCCAGCAGTGCACCGCCATTTTGCACCTGCTGCTTCTCGACAATCCGGATCCCTTGATTATGGACCAGCCGGAAGACAATCTGGACAATGCGTTCATCGCGGAGCGGATAGTTCAGGAATTGCGAGTAGCCAAGACGGAACGGCAATTCTTGTTTGCAACCCACAATGCAAACATTCCGGTATTTGGCGATGCGGAATGGATCGGCGTGTGTGCGGTCTCGGGAGATCATGCAGAGATGCCCGAGGAAGCACAGGGATCGATCGACATCCCTGCTATTCGTGATCATGCGGCAGGAGTCCTTGAAGGCGGCAAGGAAGCATTCATGCAACGAAGAGAGAAATACGGATTCGACTACTGATGACCAAGACCGAATTGCTGGAGTTGATAGCGAATAGCGAAAACTCTGGACTGGAGTTCAAGCGGGATGAACTTCGCCCCGAACAGCTGGCAAAGGAAATCGTAGCGCTTGCTAATTTTCAAGGAGGACGTATTCTGCTCGGAGTCGATGACGATGGAGCCATCAGCGGTGTACAGCGGGAAGATCTTGAGAACTGGGTGATGGATACAGTATTCAGGCGCTATGTCCATCCCATGATCATTCCGTTCTACGAAGAGGTGCAGATAGACGAGTGTCAACGGGTTGCCGTGGTTACTGTGAGTGCAGGGGTAACCAAGCCCTACGTGGTGCGCGACCGTGACCGTGAGGATATCTACATCCGGGTTGGAAGCACTTCCCGGCTAGCGACACGTGAGCAGCAGGCGAGATTGTATGCGTTGGGTGGTATGCTGCATGCGGAACTGATGCCGGTCTCGGGTAGTGGACTAGCGGATTTGAGCCAGGACCGATTGAAGGAGTACCTGTCTTCAATCGTGGGGGACAAAACGATTCCAGGTCGTAGCGAGGACTGGCACACGCGCCTTTGCGGGTTGGGGTTCATGACAGAACCTGAAAGAGGGTCCCCGCCGGCATGCACGATTGCAGGCCTGGTACTGTTCGGGCTTTCTCCAAGGCGATTGCTTTATCATGCGGGTATTCGGTGGATGGCATTCGAAGGAGAAGACAAGAGCTACAAATCTGTGGATGACAGGCTGATCGATGGACCGCTGGTCCCGCTCCGGGACACCTCCTCTGGAGGCGGCAGCAAGGTTCTGGAAAACGGACTTCTGGAGAATGTCTTCGAGGCGATGCGACCATTTGTATCGGAAGAGTCAAGGGACTTAGACGGCTCGATACGACGTGAAAAGTCGTGGATTTATCCACTGGAGGCACTTCGCGAATCAGTCATCAATGCAGTCGCCCACCGCGACTGGACCCGGTACGAGGAAATCGAGATCGTGCGCTATGCCGAACACCTCTCTGTTCTGAGTCCCGGCGCCCTACAGAACTCAATGACCGTGGAAAAGATGATCGCAGGCCAGCGTTCACCGCGTAATCCCCTGATTGTAGCAGTTCTCCGCGACTATGGATATGTAGATGCACGGGGCATGGGGGTACGCAACAAGATAATTCCTCTCCTTTTGGAGAAAAACGGATCGGAACCGGAGTTTGAAGCGACGGAGGACTATCTCAAGACCGTGATGCATCAAAAAGCGCTCAATTCCAGAGAAACTGAATTGCCCGCTTCCATATTGGAATAGGGCCGAGCGAAGCAGACGGGAGACGGTTCTGAGTCAGCAGCAGGAAGTCCCTGATCCGGCCAGTGGCAATGGTCGCATCCTGACTTGTTTTTGGTGCTACTTCTCCGCAGCTGTCGAAAGCCTTGCGTTTCGGTTTGCCCGGCCGCGCCCAAGGCCCGTGCACACCAGAACCCGTGGCATGGACCCGAGTCGTCCCGGACCACGGTAGCACCGGAGAAGACGGATAAGGCATCGACGGCAAGTCTGGCGGGTTGTTCAGCGGCCACGGGAATTCCCCCTGGTATCGATAATGGCCGGCTCAACCGCGTGAGAACTGCTGTCTCGGCCGTAGTCGTATGGCAGTTGACGGAAATCAGTCGTCGGCATTTTCAGGGCCTCGCCCAACACCCTGAAATCTCGCGAGCCAGGGTCAGACTCGCAAGCAACATAGCGAAAAACAGCCGTTATTCGTGAGTCCGGACTGTCGGTGGTGTAATTGCCCATGGAACCAGAATCACGGGTTGTGCAATCCCTGTGCACAAATCAGGTGCCTAGGGCGTGTTAACATAATCTGAAAGATGTGACATGCTCATTATCTGTTGATTTCATTTGAGAAACAGAGAGGGCAGGCACCGATGGAACTGACATCTGACCAGTACGCACGCATCGCACCACTGTTCCCGAAGCCGCGTGGCAATGTCGGCCTGTCGAACCTGCAGGTACTCAACGCGATCCTGTACGTGGCCGAACA
>JAJDVC010000223.1 GCA_022826305.1 Gammaproteobacteria bacterium
ATACCGGCCTGTTCCAGCTTCTCCAGTTCTTTTCCTGCATTGCGTTCAATGCAATGCTGTTCAGCCTGATCGCCCCTGCCCTCCCAGCTGCGCAGTGTCGAAATCACGGTAACGGCATGCCCCAGTGATTCGAGCATGTCGATCAGCAGGCACGCCATTTTCCTGTCCCCGGAAGGCACAGGATGATCAGGCTGCTTAAGCGGAGCATAAAACCCGATATGCATCAGTAAAACCGGCTGATCAGTTCCCGGATGTTTGCCTGAAGGGTGAATTTCCCCAGCACATCCTCGCGCCCTTGTTTTCCGAACGATCTCCTCAGTTCGGGATCCTGTCCCAACCGAACAATGGCCTCGGAAATCAATTCAGCATTTCCGGGCTCGACAACCAGTCCGTTCCGCCCGTGCTCCAGCAATTCCGGAATACCGGAAATGGATGTGGCGACACAGGGAACTTCCTGGATCATGGCCTCCATCAATACATTGGGCAATCCATCCCGGTCCCCGTTTTCATCAATCCTCGATGCCAGCACAAAGAGGTCAGCCTGACGATAAAGCTTCAGGACCGCCTGAAAATCTGCCGGCCCGAGCCAGCAGACTCGATCTTCGATACCAAGCGACGCCGCCAGGTTTTTCAGTGTGTCGAGCTCAGGGCCAGCCCCGATATGTGTAAATTTCCAGAAAAAATCTGCCGGCAGTCGGGCAAGTGCCTCAAGCAGCGTGTCATAACCCTTCTTCTGCACCGCCCTGCCGACAGAAACGATCCGTACCCGCGCCTCTTGATCCTGCCCGTTACGGGATGAATGCCCGGGCGGATCGGGGAATCTGCCGGTATCCAGCCCATGATAGACCAGAGTCACCTTCTCCGGCATCCGTGACACATCCGACAAATACCCTGCATTCCCCGCCGTACAGGTTACCAGCCACTCCATGTCCTGTATCTTTTCACGTATTTCCCAGACAGGGCTGGTCCAGATATCCTTTGCGTGAGCGGAGCAGCTCCACGGTAGCCCGGTCAGTATCGAACAGTACCGGGCCACGGATGACGGGGTATGCAGGAAGTGTGCATACAACCACTGCCGGTCCGGTTTCATTTCACGCGCGAGCACCAGAGCCTGGCCCAGCCGTCTGGCCCGATTAAAGGAAAAGTCCCGTGCAATGTCCCGGACAAACACCTTGACCAGCTTGACGAATCCAGGCAGCGCCAGCGCATTGATCACGGCCAGAAGCAGACGGACAGGATGCGTGTACAGGTATTCGGGCAGGTAATGGACAGGCGCCTGAATGTACCCATGGATGGGATGCGCCGATCGGTCAACAGGATATCTCAGCGAGTAAATGGTAATATTGATTCCGGCCCTTTCAAGGGCCAGGATCTCCTGGGCAATGAAGGTTTCCGATAATCGCGGATATCCCTTGACGATACAGGCAATTTTTTTCATGAAACCCGGGACAGAGGTTGTATCGGTAACCGGAATGAACAACCATCCATGAGCTAAGGTTTTTGGAAACGGACAAAAACGCGATAGATCCGTCAATCTATCGATACATACTCAAGCATACCAAGAAAGACCAGATATTGCTTCTGTTGCTGACGCTGGCTTCCATGCCGGTGATCTATGCCTCGCTTGAGGTCCCCAAGATCATAATCAATCAGGCAATCAGCGGAGAGGGCATTCCTGACAGGGTCCTGGGGATTGCGGTCGAACAGGTCAGCTATCTTCTGGCGCTGTGTCTGGTGTTTCTCATGCTGGTACTGATCGCCGGCGGCCTGAAGTATCTTGCCAATGTTTACCGGGGAGTGGTCGGGGAACGCATGCTCCGGAGATTCCGTTATGATCTGTTCAGCCGGATTCTGAGATTTCCAAACGCCCGCTTCAAGCAGGTCTCCCAGGCGGAGATTCTGCCCATGGTCACTGCGGAAACGGAACCCCTTGGCGGTTTCATCGGGGACGCCTTTGCCCTGCCCGCCTTTCAGGGAGGACTGTTGCTGACCTACCTGTTCTTCATCTTCAACCAGGATTTCTGGCTCGGGCTTGCAGCGGTTGCCCTTTATCCACCGCAGATATATCTGATTCCGAAGCTCCAGAACAAGGTGAACCAGCTGGCAAAACGCCGCGTACAGGCTGTCCGGCACCTGTCCGACAGGTTAGGAGAGACGATTTCAGGAATTTCCGATATCCATGTCAACGATACCTCCCATTTCGAGAAGGCACATGTGTCGGAACGACTCGGGACCATCTACAGGATCCGGTTCGAAATTTATCGGAGGAAATTCTTCATCAAGTTCCTGAACAACTTTCTCGGGCAGCTGACGCCTTTTTTCTTTTACTCCATCGGCGGCTACTTCGTGATCAAGGGAGAACTGACCCTTGGTGCGTTGGTGGCCGTACTGGCAGCGTACAAGGATCTTGCCACGCCATGGCGTGAACTGCTGAAGTTTTACCAGATTACCGAGGATGTCCGGGTCAAGTATGCCCAGATAATCGGACAGTTCCAGCCGAATGACATGCTGTTGCCCGAACTGCAGGAGGATCAGGATATCGCCATCGACCTGTCCAGTTCAAAACTGGTCGGAACGGCCCTGGAGTACAGCGAAGATGACTATGTGAAGTCTCTTGACGGCACAAGCCTGTCAGTCGCGCCGGGTGAGCATCTTGCCATTGTCGGACCATCGGGCAGCGGCCGGGACCAGCTGGCCAAGCTGATCGTTCGCCTGCTGAATCCGGACAGCGGTCAGCTCAGGCTGTCCGATTTCAATCTCGCCGACTTGTCCGAGTCCGTTCTGGGTCGAAACATGTCTTACGTCGACCAGTTGTCATTCGTCTTCAACGGGACCGTGAGGGAAAATCTCGTGTACGGACTCAAGAACAGGCCGATTGGCGAATTTCCGTATGGTGAACCGGAGGCAATGGCACGCAAGAAAACGATACTGGATTCGCTTGCCGCAGACAATTCCACCGATGATGTCCGGGCAAACTGGATAGACATCGAGTCCCATGGCTTCGAGTCCGAGCAGGCTTTCCGCGAGCACCTGGGAAAGACTCTCAAGATGACGGGGATCGACCAGGATATCTTCCAGCTCGGGCTGAATTCGATGATCGATCCCAGGAACCAGACAGAGCTTGCCGCAAGGATCATCGAGGCACGTGAGGCATTCCAGGAATTACTTGGCACCAGCAACAAGTCGAACCTGATTGAATTGCTGAGTGCCGAGCACTACAACGTCCACCTCAGCGTGTCGGAAAACCTGTTTTTTGGAACCCCGATCGGCAGCGATCCGGGTTTTCACGAATTGATCAGGAATCCGACGGTCCGGACCATACTGGAGTCCTCCGGCCTGCTCGACATCCTGTTTGCGGTAGGTATCCAGACGGCAAGGACCTTGTCCGAGATTTTCTCCGATGTTCCGGACGGAAGCCCGCTCTTCGAGCGATTCAGCTTTGTCGGAACCGATCAGCTTCCTGTTCTTGCCAGCCTGGCAAAGCTGGACCCCGGAATGCAGAAAGAGGAGATCGGCGAGACGGATCTGGACATGCTTGTCAACCTCTCCCTGAAGCTGACGGTCGCACTCCATCGGCTGGGCCTGATAACGGAAGAAATCCAGCAGCGAATCGTTGCGACCCATCACCAGTTGCGGCAGGAACTTGGAGAAGAGAATCCACTTATCGATTTCTACAACAAGAGTCGGGTTGCCATGCATCTATCGATACAGGACAACATCCTGTTCGGGCGGATCGCTCACGGCCAGGTCAATGCGCGGGAAAGGATCGGTGTATTGGTCAATGAGGTCATATCCCGGACCGGGTTGCACGACACGATCCTTGAAACCGGGCTCGAATACGGTGTCGGGGTTGCCGGCGCACGCCTGACGAACATCCAGAAACAGAAACTTACCCTTGCCCGGGCACTGGCAAAAAACCCGGATATCCTGGTCGTCAATGATGCCGTCGCCCTGTTCGACAAGCGTTATGCGAACGAGGTAACGAAGGCAATACTGGACATGCGCAAGGGCAAAACCGTGGTCTGGATCCAGGGAGGGCTGGAAAACACCAAGCACTTCGACCATGTCATGATCATGGACAAGGGGAAGGTCCGTGCAAACGGAACCCCCTCGGAGATCCTCGAAAATCAGGAGCTTGAGACGTTGCTGAACTGACTGATCGACAATGACAACAATGCAACACCGATTTCCATATGTAATCAGCAAGTTGAATTGATTACCTTGGGGGTTATGGCGAATGGACGCATGGCAGCTTTCAGTCGTCGTTCTTGCACCCCACCCTGACCGGGAGAGAGAACGCGCTGCGAACCGTTTTCATCGACGCACCCGGCATGTCGTGCTCACGCTCGCTGTCCGCCTTGCGCGGCTGAAAACCCTTCCTTGTCCAGCATCGTGATCGTCCGGGCCTTCGATAGTTTCCACGACTCGCGGGGTTTGTCGGTCATCTTTCCCCTCAGTGTCCGAAACTCTTGATCATAACCGCTGCCTGTCGCCGATAGAGCTATAACCGAAAGTGGTGTATGGCGTAGTTGACTGAAGGCGGCGTATCGGGTTGACTGGAGTTACCAATCCAACCAACCAACCCATGGAGATACGCCACCATGAGCAGGCATGAAGCGATAGCATTCGAGAATCCAGAGAAGTATAGCGATCCGATCCATGAACTGATCAGATCGGGAGCCCGTCAGCTGATCCAGTCAGCAGTTGAAGCGGAGTT
>JAJDVC010000185.1 GCA_022826305.1 Gammaproteobacteria bacterium
TGTTCGCTCACCAGCATCACCCCGCCGTTGCCGGTGATCGACCCGCCCCGGAAATTGGCTTCGACCTTCCGCCTTCTGCGGTTTGAAAATCGGATCGTTCTGCGGGTACAATGTGTCATGGGTGGAAGCTCCGGTAATTCTTTTTCAAGTCACTGAATTATATCACATAACGGAGATTCCACCCTGCTCCTTCATGCATTTTTCGGGCTAGGCACGACCAGGTACGTGCATCGGCCAGCCGAATGAAAATCCGGAAAGCCGGTCAGTTGACCACCAGTTCCCCGGGCGCGTGATTGATCGGCTCGCATGCTCCGTCCGTCACGATCGCAGTTTCTCCAAGACTCATTGCAAGGCCCGTTGAATCATCCAGCAGAATCATGTGGATGAAAAACACCATTCCGGGCTGAAGAAGGTCCGGATGATCCCGCCAGATCATCGGCCAATCCATCCAGGTCGGAGGATAGGAGATGCCCATGGAATAGCCACAGGCCTTGAGGGCAGCATGTCCGTACCCTGCCGTGGTCAGACCATCGACATGAGCCTGATAGACCTGACCGACCGTGTTTCCGCTCCTGAGCGCATCCATGCAGGCATCCAGCGTATCGCGGCAAGCCCTGAACATGTCTTGCTGGACGGCTGAGGGCCTGCCCGTAACGATCACGCTCATCAATGCTGCGTGATAATGGCGATAGGCTGCGGCGAATTCATGCTGCACCTGGTCATCGTTCCCGATATGACCCTTTCCGGTATGGTACCGGACCATGAGTGCATCTTCGCCGGATCCCATCGGCCAACGGCTTGCTGACGGATCCCCGTCAGCGCTCATTATCTCATGCATCATTTCTCCATACACCGACCCGAGGAATCGCCCCGGGACAGAACCGGATACGGCAACCTTCCATGCCCTGTCCGAAATCTCTCCGGCTTTCCTGACATAATCCAGCTCGGCAGGACTTTTGACCAGCCGCAACTCTCGTACAAGATCGGAACTGTCACGGGTGAAACAAAAGCCATCCAGTGCAGCATCCACCATTCTGGCACATTGCCCGGTCAGGCCATAGGCATGGTATTCCACCCCAAGCCGCTTGCCTGTACAACCATACTGCTTCAGAACACGCTTCAGGTCAGCCGTCGGATCAGCGCCATCCCGGTCCTCCCAGACATGTATGTCCTCTATCACGGATGTCATGGCGGATTGAAGGCGATCAGCCGAACGGGTGAGCAGGAAAATCCGCCCGTCCACGCCGCAATACATTGCCTGGAACATGGTATACCCCGACGTATCGTAGCCAGTCAGGTAATACATGCTCTCCTGCCTGAACAGGAGCACGCCATCCAGCCCGTCGCGCGACATCGCACCCTGAAGCCGCTGCTGGCGTCCTGCGAACTCTTGCCGGGAAAAGTGAAGGCTCATGGGCAATGATGGTGACGGCACCCGTTTTCCGGAAAGCTCATGGCTTGATGATCAATCCATTGTCGAACTTCGTGAACAATTCAATTTCCTCTTCTGTTATCAGCAACATGTCGGCATACCGGAATCCCCCTGCCCCCGAGATGGAAATCATCGGCTCAGTCGATACTACCATACTGGCTTCAGGTTCCTGATCGTTATGGCGCCGTATCTCGCCGATCTCGCCCCGACCGTATTATCGGCTCATGATTCCGAACGAATGACCAGTGCCGAAAGCCCGGTTCGAAAGATATCCGGTCTGCCTCAGGTAACGCATCGCGCAACGACTCGTGGAAACCGACCGTGGTGGGTTCGTGCTTGATACCGATTCGCCTCTTGTGAATCCCATGACTTGCAGGAAATTCCCGGATCAGTGGAATCGACCGGCAGAGCCTGACATAGTCAAACCAGATGTATTGCCCGGGACGATCGAACTTGATGCGCGGAGCAATGACGACTCCCTCCCCGGAGTTCGGAAGCACGGCAAGATGTCCCCTGCCAAGGAGTGTCATCCGGAAATTCGAATCGTGCAGCATGTTGTGGAAGGATTCCAGGATTACTGCTGCCATGCCCATCTCGTCCGGCAACGAGGCGCAGCGCTTGTAAACGCCTCACCATTTCCCGCTCTGGAAACGGCCGCCTGTTCAACCGACCGGAACCCATCATCAGAACTACCTTAACCACTTCAGGACCTTTTCGAAGATCCCGCTCCCCTCCATACCCAGACGAACCATGATGTCAAAATGATCCGCTTCGGGCTCGATGTGTCGATCCATGTCAAGCCCGGAGTCATGCCAGTCGGAAAGCAACTGCTCGGCCTGCTCATGGAATCCCCTGGTTTCTCGCTCCCCGACAGCAACCAGCAGCGGTGTTCCGGGAGCTGGAACACGCGCCTGCGGGCTCAGCAACCGGATCACCCGGTCATCCAGATCAAGTGCGTCACCGATGCTGGTATGCCGCAGAGGGGAAAGCTGATAGATTCCGCTGATGGAAATACCCGCCCTGACAATGTCCTGGGGAACCCTGTTCTGCTGGTCATCGGGTTTCGTCGTCATGCACAGTGTCGCGAGGTGCCCGCCGGCAGAATGCCCACAGAGGTTGATTCGATCCGGGTTCACTCCATGGTCATGCCCGTGGCTCCGCAACCAGATGAGTGCGCGCCGTATGCTTTGGAAAATATCGAATAGGGAGTGCTCCGGACACAGCGGATAACCCACCATCACCACATTCACCCCATTTCTGACGAACGGTTCAGCGATGAAACTGTACAGCGATCTGTCGCCGCGCTGCCAGTAACCGCCGTGCAGAAAGACCAGTACAGGCGCATCGGCGTCACGGCAACGAAACAAGTCCAGCCGTTCCCGGTCTCCCGTACCGTAGCAGTAATCATGCTTCTCCCCGTATCGCTCCCGGTATGCCCTGCTGTCGGACTCGAAGCGCGCCATGAGCTGAGCAAAGTCGGGGCGCGCGTCGCGGACATTATAGTCCGCCTCGTACGATGGAATTCTGGATGGCGAATCAGCCATTAATCAGGCCCCGCCTGTGAATTCGGGGCGGCTGGTCATGCAGACTGGACAAGGCCGCATGCCGGCGACCACCTTCCACCCCATGCCGGCATGTCTCGCCATGCCTGCTGGTCTATGCAGTATAGGCATAGGTCCGCCTGACCGCATCCATCAGGTATTCACCGGACATCACGGAATCATAACGCGCTGGATTCTCCCGACTGCAACAGGAGGGAATGCATTCTATTCTGGCGTGATAATTGGTATTGCCGAAACACGCCATTGAGAAACGTTCCCTCTCCGAAGTATTGATGACCCGGTGGCGAGTCGCCCTGAACCGATCATTGGTCCACCTTTGCATCAGTTCCCCTATATTGATCACCAGGGCTTCTTCCAGCGGAACAACTGCTTCCCAGCTACCCCCCGGAGATTCTATCTGGAGACCGCCGACACCATCCTGCCACAACATCGCAAACGCCTCGTAGTCATTGTGCGCCCCGATACCGCTAGTCTTGTCCGGGTGATCCGCCGACCGGCCAGCATAGTAGTTCAGGTTCATCACGCTGGCCGGCTTGTCGGTCAAGTGAACGAAGTAGTCTTCCGGCAGGTCAAGGCCCACGGCAAACAGGCCGAAGATGGTTCGTGCAAGTTTCTGGAAGTTCCCGTAGGCATGGTAGACATGCTGCCTGAATCGCGGCATTCCGTCGGGCCAGACATTGGGACCGTACATGGTGACCCCGGCAAGATAATCAGGATCGTCGTCGGGCAATTCAAGCGCCACCTTGAAAGCCTGCCGGATATCGCCCCTGTTCCGTGGGTCCGGGTATACATCATGGTTCCCCACATAGCCCCGATGATGAGGATATCTGCTGATATGATACTGGTTCTTGAAGTCTGAAGGCGCTCTGAAGAAATCCAGCGCCGCATCACGGGCGGCATGAAAAACGGACTCCTCTATGCCGTGATTCACAAGATAGAAGAAACCTGCGGATTCACAAGCTTCGGTCATCATGCGGGCGGTCCGCCTGCGCCCGATTCCATCATCTTCCGCAAACCCGGATAGATCAATGATCGGCAATGCTGCGGTCTGCATCACTTCGCCGACCCCGGGCAACTGGGGAATGTCAACATGAATGAAGGAATTCGACGATGAGCCGGGCGGTCACGACTCCGGGGAAGAGCGTGAAGGCAACTGCCATTCGGGCATCCGCAACGACCCCATGAAGCCTGGTGTTCCAGCAATCCCGGGACTTGCCGATGGACTGTGGCCTGTTCCTTTTCGCGTCCCCGTTCCAGTTGCCGAACTGCGCTGGCAGACCGCGCAATCTGCAATCCATGCGTATTGCCGGACATGAGTTCCATTTGCTACCTGTTGCCCTGTTTCCGAATGACATCAACAGCTGATGAGCATGACCTGCATGTTCGATCATGTTAACGCGCCCTAGTTTCTCAGCGGCTTCCCGGTATCCAGCATGCTGTCGAGCCGAGCCAGAGTAGCCGGTTGTCGCGCAAGCGTCAGAAAAGACCGCCTTTCGGCATCCAGCAGGTCCTGTTCGGAAAAACCGGTTCCAGGTGCAACATCGCCCCCTGACATGATGCGGGCGATTTCGGTACCCACCACCACATCATGCGGAGTCAGAACTCCATCCGACTCATGAGCGGTTTTCAACCAGGTCTTCATCTCCTCAAACACGGGCTGTCCGGGCAGATACAGAACCGGCCGCGAAAACGGCTTCTGTCGAGTTCCGTCCATTATGGCATCAACCGATGCCCGGTACATGCGATCCCGATTTGCCTGGTAGGAATCATTGTTCCTGATCATGGCAAGATCGAGTGCCTGATCAGGTGATGTGGCGGTTTTCCCATACCCTGTATTCATGAATGCCTTCCAGCAGGCTCTGGACAGATCATCCATGCAATCAGGGTGTTCGGTCCAGCGATAAAGCATCTCCTTGCATCCGCCTCCCGACGGCACGACCCCGACAGCCGTCTCGACCAGTCCCATGATCGAGTTTGCATGGAAAACAACCTGCTTTCCATGCAGCACTATCTCGAAACCGCCACCCAGGGACAATCCCGCAGGAGCTATCACCACGGGAAAATCCGCATCACGCATGGCAATGACCGTTTCCTGGAAATCTGCCAGAAAACGATCCAGCCCATCCATGTCATCGCGCCGGCAAAAGTCCCTGATGGTTCCCAGGTTGACCCCGCAGGAAAAGTGCGGCGCATCATTGTGCACCAGCAACCCTCTCATCCCGCGGCCCTGTACCTGTTTCACCGCGTCGTGCAGAACCCCCATGGACTCGCCGTTCAGGGCGTTCGCCTTGCTGTGGAAAACCACTACCGCCACATCTTCGCAGCTGTACCAGCTGGCCGCCTCGGCCGATATTTCCGGTGAAAGCGCGCGGCATACTTCGCCCACGCGAACCATCCCTGCGGGGCGCGTCAGGGCTGACCATTGCCCGCTCACGTCGACAACGCCGAGGCTGCGGCCCCGCACCGAGTAGAACCCGCGTTCCCTGCCGGCCAGCAGGAACCCGGGCACGTTACGCCCCTCGGATTCGAGCCTGTCGACAACTGCCGACACGCCGAGGCTGTCCAGCATCTCGAACGGACCCCGGGCCCAGTTGTACCCAAGCTTCATTGCATCATCGATCGCAACCGGATCGTCACTGATTTCGGGGACCAGGGAAGCCGCATAGGACAGCGTCTTGGATAACACCTCCCAGGCAAATTTTCCGTATTTCGTCCGGTCATCCACCAACCGGGACATCCCTTCCTTCTCGGCTGCCTCGGCGAGTGACAGGTTCGCCCTCGCAAACGGCTCATACGTTTCCGTATCCCGATTCAGGACCAGACGACTGCCATCTTCCGCATCCCCCTTGTAGAAGCCCCTTCCCTGCTTGTTTCCGGTTTGCCCGTTTGCAATCATCCGGGTCATGAGGGGGATTTCCCCGGACTCGGCATGAAAAGGGTCTCCCGGCGGCAGTATGGTTGCCAGGCTTCTGACCACATCGGCCATCAGATCAATGCCGATGAGATCATACAGACCGAATACCCCGGTTTTCGGTATGCCCATGGGACGGCCGAAGATCGCATCCGCCTCCACTGCAGTCAGTCCCATCCGCATTGCAGCGTGCAACGCACACTGGATGGCGTATACACCGATACGATTGGCCAGGAATCCCGGAGTGTCCCGGCAGCGGACCACTCCCTTTCCAAGTTGTTCATCACAGAAGGATTCCAGCCTGCTCATCACATCAGGGTCTGTCTCGTCGCCGCCGACCAGTTCCAGCAATCGCATGAATCGGACCGGATTGAAAAAATGAGTCACGGCAAATCGACTGCGCCTGGAAACCGGCATATCCTCGACCAGCATCCGGATCGGTATGGTAGACGTGTTCGAGGTAATGATCGCCCGATCATCTGCCACCTCCCCGATCTTCCGGTAAAGCATCCGCTTGACATCCAGCCGTTCGACTACCGCCTCGGCAACCCAGTCGCAGTCGGACAGCTGATGCATGTCGTCACGTATGTTGCCCAGCCGGATGCGCTCCCCGGCCCGTCTGCTCATCAGACCGGGCTGGGCCGGATCAAGCAGTCTGCGATAGCCGCGTCGGGCCAAGGAATCCGGGTCGTCTCCATCGCCATGCAGGTCCAGAAGCAGAACCTCGACCCCGGCGTTCGCCACCTGCCCGGCTATACCGGCCCCCATCGTTCCGGCGCCGATGACCGCCACCTTTCTGAAACTACGTGTCATTGAATTCAAAGCGTAAGGATACCAGGAAACCCGCGATGTCCCGTAAACGGGAGCATCCCCCTTGTCATGGGGTTTCCGACTGAACGGATTATATACAGTACATCCACGCTATCCTATTCCCTTGCTTCCGGTTTCATCAGAATCACTGATCCTGTTGCCCGGTACCTGCACCGCATGTCCTGCATATTTGCTATCATGCCGCAATGTCCGGCTACAACGTACTACTACTGTTCAGTGATGAGCATCGCAGGGATGCTCTCGGATGTTACGGACACCACCTGATTCAGACTCCCCATCTTGACGGGCTGGCGCAACGCGGTACACGATTCACGCGTGCCTACACGCCTTCGCCGATCTGCGTGCCTGCCCGGGCCTCTCTCGCCACCGGACAGTACGTACACAGAACCCGGTGCTGGTCAAATGCCCAGGCGTACCAGGGGATTCCTGAAAGCTGGGGACATGCCCTGCAAAGATCGGGTTGCCGGGTGGACTCCATCGGCAAGCTGCACTATCGCGGAGCAGAGCATGACAACGGTTTCAGTCATGAAATGCTTCCCATGTACATCAGGAACGGCATCGGCTGGGCGAAAGGCCTGTTGCGCGATCATGAGCTGATTCTTGATTGCAGGAGCTATGCCGGCCAGATAGGCCCGGGCAACGATCCCTACACGGATTACGACCGCAAGGTCACCGATGCAGCCTGCAAGTGGCTGTCCGATGTGCCCGAATCCCAGGAAAATCCCTGGGTGCTGTTTGTTTCCTGGCTACGCCCGCATTATCCCCTGACCTGTCCCGAAACCTTCTACGATCTGTATCCCTTGCAAGGGATGGATGAACCTCGCTTCAGGGATAAGGGGCAGCTACCCGCACATGATGTACTGAAGATAATAAGGAAAAACTTCAACTATGATGAATATTTTACTGATAATGAAAGAATAATTGCACGCGCTTCATACTATGGATTATGCAGCTTCCTGGATCATCAGGTCGGCCGTGTACTGGAATGCCTGGAATACAACGGACTGTCCGACAACACGATTGTCCTTTACACCAGTGACCATGGTGACCATAACGGCGACCGCGGAATGTGGACGAAAATGTCCCTGTACGACGAATCCGCGGGAATACCGATGATCATGGCAGGTCCCGGAATACCGGAAGGCGGAACAAGCGAGACACTGGTGTCGCTGGTTGATATCTGCCCCACCATACTGTCGGCGACCGGCCTGGACCTGCCGGACGGCCAGCCGGGCATCAGCCTGCAATCCGTTGCCGAAGCAGTACGGATGGAACGATGTGTCCTGAGCGAATACCACGACGGAGGCTCACCTACCGGAATGTTCATGCTCAGGAACGACCGCTGGAAATACAACTATTATCCCGGATATTCTCCGGAACTGTTCGACATGCTCGAAGATCCGGGAGAACTGGTCAATCTCGCCGATGACCCGGATCATGAACAGACAAGGACACTGTGCCATGACCAGTTGTTGTCCATGATGGATCCGGATATCGTCAACGCGCAGGCCTTTTCAGACCAGCAGGCACGCATTGAAGAACTCGGCGGCATCGAGGCTATCCTGGCCGCCCAGGAATTTGATTTCACACCGGTAGGCAGTTGACGCCGCCCGGGTCTGCAGACTCGCCATTTCCGTACCGGAAAACCACAGGCGCGACTGGGACGCATGATGCAGGAAAGCGTGACAAAGGCTGGAAGCACGACCCCTGCTCTCTCCCGTCGTCCGGTTGCAGGCATCCTTCTTTTCATCATGGTGCTGGCAACCATTGCCAATGGACTGCTTGATCTGTCGGGAAACAGGATCCTGGTCTGGTGCGCGGGGTTCTGCGGCTGGGCTGCAGCGGCGCTGCTGTTTCGGGACACCCCCGGCACACTCAGGATCCAGGCCGCGGCCATTGTTCTGGCTGGAGCCA
The DNA here is from genome assembly GCA_022826305.1 of Gammaproteobacteria bacterium. Lineage (GTDB taxonomy): Bacteria > Pseudomonadota > Gammaproteobacteria > Arenicellales > Poriferihabitantaceae > Poriferihabitans. The sequence continues at coordinate 8,651 of JAJDVC010000185.1, forward strand.
TTCTGACGGCATTCTCGCATGCAAGGGGAGTGAGATCCGACTACTTCTGGATCGTGTCCGGAAACATCGGCTTGCTGAGCATGATCGCTGCAGTAGGTTTCCTGAGGCTGGTCGTGCTTTCGCGCGAGTCAGGCTGCTCTGCCCTGCCGACGGGCAGAAAGGCCTTTGTGCAGACCCTGGCCGGATTGAGCCTGTTCAGTTCCGTTACCAACGTTTCCGCACCGATACTGATCTGTGACAGAATTCATGCCGAACGGCCACTGACCCTCCTGACCTGCCTGTGCGCGACACGCGTCTTTTGCGGATCCGCATCATGGTCCCCGTTCTACGGCGCAATGGCCATCGTCCTGACCTATGTTCCGCAAGCCAGCCTGTTCTGGCTGATCTGTGCCGGGCTGCCGTTTTCTCTGGCAGGATTGTTCCTGGTCATCGTCCATGGACTGAAGATGAAGCACCCGGAAGTGCAGGAATTCATCGGATATCCCATACGCCCCCGGGATCTCAAGGTCCCGTTTCTGCTCATGCTTGCCGTTCTTGCCGCTTTCATGCTGCTTGACGATGCTCCGACGCTGGTCATCATTGCACTGTGCGCCCTGCTGGTGACCATCATACTCCTGCTGTACCGGGAAGGCCTCCGTGGATGCCTGCATGAAATGTCCGGGCAGATTCGCGAAGGACTGCCCAGGATCTGTAACGAGCTGGTGCTTTTCGTATCCGCAGGAGTGCTGGCCGTGGGCGTCAGCAGCCTCATCAAGAGCGGCATCCTGTACAGCCCGTTCAGCGAGTTCGGCTACACCACCTCAATCCAGTTGCTGGTTTTCATGGTCGCGCTTGCTGCGGCCGGAATCCACCCGGTCATCCAGATCATCGGGTTCTCGCCCATTCTCCTGGATCTTGTCCCTAACCCGAACCTGCTGGCATGTACCTATCTGTTCGCGTGGCATCTTGGCACCTGCTCGAGCCCGCTATCCGGCACCAATCTGATGTTCCAGGGGCGCTATGGCATGCCCAGCTGGAGAACCGCCGTGTGGAACTGGCCATATTCAGCCGCCATGATCACCATCGCAACGGCGTGGCTGTACCTGATCACCCGCAAACTGCCGGGATTCGCCTGAGAAGCACCGGAAACCAGACATGACAAGACTCCGACTCGCAATATCCCAGGCAACCACCCCGGTCAGGAAGAGAACCCGTACATCACAATGGGCAGGGTAAGCACCGCAAGAAACGTTTGACAGGTGATGATACCCGATATCATCTCGGCATCCCCGCCCATCTGGCGGGCCATGACGTAGGCCGACCCTGCCGTAGGGGCTGCGCCACAGATTATCGCTATTTCCCTCGGCAATCCCTGCACCTCGAGCATCAGGCATGCCAGAACGATGAAAACCGGCATGATCAGGAGCTTGAGAAAGGAGGACAGGAAGATCACTCGGCTATTTTGCACAAGTGTCTCCGGCTTGAGCCCGGCGCCGACAGCCAGCAGGGAAAGTCCGAGCGCACTGCCTGTAATCAGATTCATGGTCGTGTCAAGCACCCGGCCCGGCTGAAGATCGAGCACGTTCAGGGACAAACCAAGAAATACGGAAATCAGCGCAGGATTGCGCATCAGTTGAGTCATGAGCCGGATCATGGAGAATCCGTCGTCGGCCTCCTTCCTCTTGCCATACAACGTCAGGACAATCACATTGGCAGTCTGCAGCACGGGCACAAGCACGGCGAAACACAATGCACCGATCACCAGTCCCGGATCACCGTAAAGCACCTTGATAATGGCCAGGGCCACAAATCCGTTCCATCTGCTGGTCCCCTGGAAAAAGCTGGTATATCCCGGGCCGTCGACATGCCACATCCTGCCGAGCACGGGCCTTGACACAAGCAGCAGGACAACCATCAGCGAGGCGGCAAGCAACAGCGCCCCAGCCAGATGCCGCATCGGTATCGCAGCCAGGTCGGACTGGGAAAGCGTCTTGATGACCAGCAGGGGAAACAGCAGATACCAGCACAGGTGATCGAGAACCGGCCACATCGAGTCCGGCAGATACCGGATCCGCCGCAGGGCAAATCCTATTGCAATGACCAGGAAAATCGGCGCCAGCGCGTCGAAAGAATCAGGCATTCCGAATCACAGGCCGGTATTCCCCGGACAGCCGTTTCCCGGCCTCGCCTGTCAACCCGAGAGAATCCTGTCGAGCGCCGACTCCAGGTGTTCAACGGTCCGTTGCGGGTTATGCAGCTTGTCAAGGCCAAAAAGACCAAGCCGGAATGTCATGAAATCGGCCGGTTCATCGCATCGCAGGGGTACCCCTGCGGCTACCTGCAGCCCTTCTGCGGCAAACTTCGAACCATCATGAATTCCCGCATCGTCGGTATAGCTGACCACGACCCCGGGAGCCTTGTAGCCTTCAGCGGCAACGCTGACAAATCCCCGGCCTTCCAGGGCCGCGCGAATGCGGCTGCCAAGATCCACCTGTTCCTGCATGACCTGGCCGAAACCGTAGGCTTCGGTTTCCTGCATGACGTCCCGGAACCTGAGCAGGGAATCGGTCGGCATGGTTGCGTGATAGGCATGTCTGCCCGCGACATACGCCTGCATGATCTCATGCCATTTCCCGAGATCGCAGGCAAAACTCGTACTGCTGGTTTCACGCATGACGGCAGCAGCCCGGCGATTCATCATGACCAGCGCACAGCATGGAGAACCACTCCATCCTTTCTGCGGCGCACTGACCAGCACATCGACTTCCGTATCCTCCATGTCCACCCACAAGGCCCCTGATGCGATACAGTCCAGCACCATCAGCCCGCCTGCCTCATGGACAGCCCCGGCCACCTCCCGGACATATTCGTCGGGAAGAAGCATTCCAGAAGCGGTTTCCACATGCGGCGCGAAAACCACATCCGGCTGCTCCGAACGGATTGCCGACACTACCCGGTCGACAGGTGGCGGGGCAAAGGGTGCCTGATACCCGTCATGAACCGCAGCGGCCTTGAGCACGGATGACGTCGAGGCGATATGCCCGGTATCGAGAATCTGGGTCCAGCGAAAACTGAACCAGCCGTTTCGGACTATCAGGCATTTTTTCCCGGTCGCGAATTGTCTTGCCACTGCCTCCATTCCGAATGTACCGCTGCCCGGAACAATCGCCATCGTGTCGGCGCGATAGACTTCCCTGAGCGTCCGGTTGATATCCCGCATGGCCTCCTGAAAAACGCACGACATGTGATTCACCGCACGATCCGTATAGACCACCGAATACTCCAGCAAGCCGTCGGGATCAACATGTTTCAACAAGCCAGGCATAACATCCTCCTTCTAGTCATCAAAAATACAGGAACCCAGGGTGCTTTCCAGCGCGGCGACCCCCGAAGGAATGTCGACCCTGACGCCCAGTGCAGACATGCTGGCGCCCAGCGCATGGAGAGTGCGAAATATGTGGTGTGAACGGCTCTGTTCACCCATCTGGCCGATCCGGACAATATCCAGTCCGAAGGCCCCCGATATTTCGACCCGATAGGGGTCTGTGCCATGTGGGTCAACAGTCTGCTCGACTCAACCCCGGTCGGCAGGCTAATCCCCACCACCGAATCGAGCCTGGCCCGAGGTCCCGCAAACAGCGACAGTCCCATGTTCCCGATCCCCGCCTGCAGTGCATGGGAACAACACTGGTGCCGATGAAAGCGCTTATCAAGTGTTTCGTTGCAGATCAGGCGCAACGCCTCGTGCAGGGCCAGGATACCGGACACCGGTGCCGTGTAGCGATAGGATTTCCGGCGCCAGAAGCAATCAGCCAGGTTGGCGTCCAGACACCAGTGAGGGATCCTGTCCGACCTGTTCCGGATGAAATCCCGCGCCAATCGGGAAAAAGCGACAAGGGAAACTCCGGGTATGGACGCAAGTCCTTTCTGCCCGGCGGTGATCACTGCGTCAATTCCCCATTCCTCCATGTTCAAGGGCATGGTACTCAATGTGCACACCGCATCGACAACCACCATGCACTCATGTTCCCTGGCAATCTGTGCCATCTCCTTCAAATACCGATTGAGAACGGTGCTGGAGGTTTCTCCCTGTACAAGCGTCAGCACTTTCGGACGATGCCTTTCCAGGTGCTTCCTGACCTCTTCCGGATCGGCTGTCCTGCCGTCCTGTACCAGCATGCGGATCACCCGCGCACCCAGCCTTTCGGCCATTTCCGCCAGCCGGTCGCTGGAAAAGCCGTTGACAATGCTGAGCACGGAACTCCCCGGAGACACGAGATTGGCTATTGCCATTTCCATTGCTACTGATCCGGACCCGGTCACGCCCAGAATTCTGGCCGTGTCGGACTGAAATACGTAACGCGACATCACCTTGACCTGGTCTATCACCTGAGCCATGGTCTCTCCAAGAGGATTGATGACCATGGAATTGGCTTGAGCCACCCGTGCGGGGACCGGCACAGGGCCGGCGCCCATCAGCAGCAGGGGTTCATCCGGAAGGATGGTATCCAGCGGAACAATTCTTTCAGGTATGGGAACAGCCACGGACAGGCTCCGGCAAGCGATATTCGACAAGTTTAACATCTTACCCATGGCGACAATGCCTTGCACTTCCAACAACCCGGCCGACGACAAGGATTTCCTGCCTGCAAGAAAACCTGCGGTTCTGATGCGGACGCCGAACCAGGAATCCCGTCACACTGCCGTCGACAGATCCCTTGCAATCATCACCGGTACATGAAAAAATTTCATCATGGCATGGTGGCTGCGTTATTTACTGATTGCCTGTCTTGCTGTCACAGGCGTGTTTTACCAGCGTCCCGGGTATGCCGAAATGCCCGACCTGGCAGGCAGTACTCACCCCGGAATGCAACGGGCCATTGATCTGTGGCTGTCCGGTGACGACCAGGAAAGCCTTGCACAACTGTCCAGGCTAGCCCGCGAAGGCAACGTGGCGGCTCGGCTGCTACTTGCCGGAATAGAATCAACCGACCGGGCGCCTTCTGAATATGTCCTGCTGCTTCCCCGGGAGGAAAGGCTCCGGTTGTTCCGCAAAACCCGGTCGGAAACCCCGTTTTTCACCTCCTGGCTGCAGGTTGAGGCGGACCGCGGAAATGCGCTGGCTGTCGCGCTGAACCAGTCATCAAGCCCTCATGTCGACCTGCAAACCATCCGGAACCTGATTGATGCGGGCGAAACACAGGCGACGCAACATCTGATCAAGATCGCTTCCCTTTACGGAACACCGGAGATTCATGACGAGATGATCCGGGACCACCTCGTGATACCGGAACTGTTGCCGCTGCACCTCGGGTACATTGACCCACCGCAAAGGCAGGGCGACGGAGCAGAAGCCCTGCGGCATATCGCCAGCCGTTTCAGCGATTCCGCAGCAGAAGTCGTCATCGATGACCCGCAAACCCGATCTGCCATAATGTTTCTCGTGTGGGGCACGCCGTACGGGGAGGTTGCCGATACGAACCGCTGGCGCCCCGTGATTGAGCGCTGGATACTGGAGTCCCCCGAAGCCAGGCCGATCTCGAACCTGTGCACCTCGCAATGCCCAGATCAGTCCGGACGCTGCGCCATCACCATGATGAGCCTGCTGGGTGGGTATTTCGAACTCATCCGTTTTGATTCTCCGCTGGAGTCTCTCATCCCGCAAGACCAGTTTCTTGACAGCGCACGGGCCAGCACGATGGTTCTGAGAAGCGCCGCACAAAGACGGGCTGATCATGGTGGAGAGCTGTTGTCCCTGAGCCGGATCGCACAACACAGCAGTTGCCTGGTTGAAGCCATTGCAGCACACCGGAATTCCGTAGCCTACGATCTGTGACCGGGCGACTGTCCGCGCTCGCCATGTCCCGCCCCTGTCATCGATCATGTCCCGAATCCACCTCAGGAACGTGCCGGAAACCCGCGTAGCGTCGAGCCGTCGGAAAATCCCGGACGGGCGCGCAATCCGGGGGTGTCGGACAGACACGACCCCATGAACCCGATGCGTGGCGCCATCCCTGGTTCCAACGTTTCCCTGATGAACTGCTCCATCAGCACGGCATGGATCGACACCATCCGGAAACGTCCAGCTTGCGACTCGAACCGGTACGCAGTCCGAGCCGACGGTCCTGTTTGCTTGCCAACATTACCCCGCTGTTGTCGGTGATGGAACCGCCGTTGAAATCAGCTTCGATCCGGTAGCTCTCACGGCATGAAAAACGGATCAGCATGCCGATACAATGCCATGGATGGAATCTCCAGTGACTTTCTATTAGGCAATGTCGTCACGAGTTATCACACCACAACATGAGGCATCAAATGTGAATGGCGGCGAGAAACGATGCGGCATTCTTCGCATATCGCGTGGCGATGCCCCGCCTGCGGCAGTGGGCCAGGATCCGGTTGGTATCATGAGCCCGATCCGCCAGCAATGCTCCGGCATCCACCCCCTCGATCAGGACGTCAGCCTGGCTGCAATCCGCCGTGGTACCTGCCGTAACAACCGCTCGGAGCGGCAGACCATGCGCAGCCACGGCCAGCTGCAACTTCGTGTCGAGCCCCCTCCTGTGCGATCCATCGCCTGATTCCCGCCGCGTGCGCCAGCCGCATGGAGATGAACCTTGATGTGACTGGTGTCGATCATCAGCCATGCGTGGTCCGGTTCATCCATGAGCTGTTCCAGCAGGCTCTCCCAGCCCCCCCCCTTGTCGCGTCAGCGGCAGAACCGCCGGTGGGTGTTCTTCCAGTCTCCGTAGTCCGGCGGCAGGTCTCGCCAAGGCGCGCCCGTGCGCAGGATCCACAGCACCGCATCGAGGAAACGCCGGTTGTCCCGGGCCACGCCGCCCCAGCGGCCCCGGCGTCCCGGCAGATGGGGTTCCAGCAGGGACCATGTCTGGTCCGAAAGATCATGTCTGTGGTGCGCTTCGGTCATCTCCGGCTCTCCGACAAATTGCTTCGCTACATTATATCATGAATCCCTTGACTTGTGACGACAGTACCTAGTTCATTGAATTATCATAATGGAGATTCTACCTTCACCTCTCACGCATTTTTCAGACTAACCTGTTCACGCCTGTAACCAGCCACTGCCTGTCTCGGAATCTTGTGTTCTGATCAGATCACCAGGAAATCTGTATCGGACGGAACAAACCCCTGTCGTCAATAGTTTGACGGCGACGACTGCACAATCAGCTACCGTAAATAGGACCGAAAACCCAATCTGGCCTCGCTCTTGTTCTATTCACGTATTTTGCATGATTGCAATCAGAAACTTGACGTTCTTTACATGCATTCACACAAATGCTATCGTCTAGTACAGACTTTCGACCCCGGAGGCCAAAGCAATATGCCGAGTGCAGCAATCGAAGCGATCACAAACCCTGCTGAAGCCGCCCTATTGGCTCGGGTCGAACGCTACTTTCACGATGCGATTCGCTCGCTACCAAACCAGGACAGAGCAAAAGCCCTGTCAGCTCCTGACGATTTTTGGACATTGATGAAAACTCTAGCATTAGCGCCTATCAAGGAATCTCCAGAGCTAAGGGTCAAAATGCGTGGTGCCATCGCTCGTCGCGAACTACTTGAACAAGACGGAGGCATCCTGAGTCCGTCAAATGTTGGCAAGTTGCTCGGGATCACCAGGCAGGCAGTCGGGTTGCGTCGTAGTGCAGACAAACTACTGGGAATCGAAAACGGGCGTGGATACGTCTATCCAGCATGGCAGTTTCAAGATGCCGGGATGGTACCTGGCATCGAAGAAATCTTGGAGATTCTGGGCAATACGGATCCACTGACTAAAGTCATTTTCTTTTTAAGTCACGATCATGCACTTGCAGGCCAGCGACCAATTGATCTGCTTCTCAAGGGGAAAATTGAGGATGTGAAGTGTGCCGCCCGTACATATGGTCACCACGGTGCTGCTTAGCGACCCTCATGAGTCGTCTTCCGCGACACCGGCAGCCTGACAAGGCGTTTAATGACCAGTCACTAGCAATCATTCGTGTGCCAAAGACACATCGATGGATGCGTATACATCTTTGCAACTACGCGCCTATGTATTTTGGCAATAGCCGGCAAAATCGATTCGATTCAGAAGAGCGGAACTTTGGAGTCCTATATCTTGCCCGACAACTCAACGGCTCTTTCGTGGAGGTGTTTTGTCGTACCAAGGAAAAACACGTGACCGCCGTGCAATTTGAACAGTATTGTGTTAGTGAGTTTCGCACATCACGAAATCTAAAACTCGTTGATCTGGCCGGACCCGGTTTGGTAAAGATGAAACTCGACGGACGATTGGCCACAGGCAGCCATGCAACATCACAATCCTGGTCGCAAGCGTTCTATGAACACCCAGGAAGCGCGGATGGTATTCTCTATCTGTCACGTCATGATCCAAAACAACAACTTGCCGCACTTTTCGATCGATCACAGTCGTTGTTCACTGTAAGGCATCGCGGTACTCTTCGCGACCATCTTGGAAATGGTCTTTTCGATTTGCTTGACCATTATGAGATTGCGCTATTGTGAGTTCTAGTGTAGCGTCCTGCAAGTAAATGACATGATGATGGATGTCATTCATCCTCCAGGAGTACGCCCATGCCACGCAGTCGCTCGAGTCAACCCACCCCCTCGCTGACGCTCGACGAGCACGAGAAGAACCAGTTGTCGGGCGTTGCCAACGCCCGCTCACTGCCCCATGGCGTCGTGCGGCGGGCGCGCATCGTCCTGGCCTGCGCCGAAGGTGAAACCCAGGCCGCCATCGCCAGACGCCTGGGC
>JAJDVC010000056.1 GCA_022826305.1 Gammaproteobacteria bacterium
TCCAGTGCCCCGGCCAGCGATGCCCAGTTTGCGTGCTGCGGCATACGAAAGATCAATAACCCGATCATGCAGGAAGGGACCTCGGTCATTGACCTTCACGATCACTGAATTGCCATGTTCAAGGCTGGTTACCCGTACCCAGGTTGGTATTGGTAGTGTCGGGTGTGCAGCTGTCATTTTCCACATGTCATAACGCTCCCCGCTTGAGGTTCTCCGTCCATGAAACTTCTTTCCGTACCAGGAGGCTATTCCTGTTTCGGCAAATCCTTTTGCCGTCTTCAGCGGATAATATCGCTTGCCGAGCACCGTGTACGGCTTGTTGGCGCCAATATTCATGTCCACAGGGGCAATCTGCGGAACAGCATCCGGGATTGACTCGATATTCCTGAAGTGATCCGGTGGTCCGTCTCCGCCATAGTATCCCCCTCCTGTTCTGGACGTGCCTGCTACCGGTGCTGAACAGGCAGAAACACCGATGTGGACAATCAGGAGAATCAGAGGGATTCGAATGGCGTCCATCAGTCCTGTTTCATCTCGGAAATCGCCCGGGACAATTCCGTGACCGCCATCGCATAATTCACGCTGGTGTTGTAACGGGTAAGCACATAAAGGTTCTGAAACCCGACGACATATCGTGTTCCGGACTGTTCCTTCAGTGCAAGCAACGACACCTTGCCGCTCACATCATCATGGTCGAACAAGATGCCATGCTGAAGCAGCGTGTCAATCGAATGCACGGGCTTGGCAGATTTGCGAACCAGGTGTGAATGATTCTCTGAAATTTCGCCCCGTAACGGCGAGAAGATCCCTTGGCCCGCCTTCCAGCCGTGCACATCAAGATAGTGTGCAACACTACCGATGGCATCTGCATACTCGTTAACCAGGTCACGTTTCCCGTTTTGATTGAAATCCACCGAGTACGCAGCATAGCTTGACGGCATGAATTGTGGAATGCCGATTGCGCCTGCATACGATCCGATTACTGATGAAGGATCAATATTCTCCTCGCGTGCGGTGTTGAGGAAAGTCCGCAACTCCGAAGTGAAGAATTTGCTTCTCCGGGGATAAGCCGCAGACAGGGTCACCAGGCTGTTCAATACATTCCTGTTTCCGATACGGGTTCCGTAATGCGTTTCCACACCTATCAGTGCAACGATGATTGAAGCGGGTATTCCGTATTCCTCCTGCGCGCGCTCAAGAAGAGCCCCGTGCGTATCCCAGAACTTCACTCCCGTCCGGATCCTGTCATGATTGATGAAGAGATCACGATATTGATGCCAGGGGAGGGCTTCCCACTGATTATCCATCAACCTGAGCGTTTCCTGATCAATTCTTGCTCCTGACAGGACATCCAGGAGCGCATCCGCCGGATACCCGTCCTCGGATTCCATGTCTCGGATGAGTTCCTGAAGTACAGGATAATGACTGATATCAAGCGCCCAACCCGAACTGGTACAGACCACCAGGAAAAGTTGTGCCATGGACAAGATCTTTTTCATGAACGAAAACCTTTGCTTAACGATACATCAAGCTTTTTTGCCTCGTGAGATACTCATCAAGATGCCAAAGCCGACCATAAGAGTAACCATGGATGTGCCACCATAACTGATAAATGGCAAGGGTACTCCCACCACTGGCAGGATGCCGGAAACCATACCAACATTCACGAATACATAGAAAAAGAAGGTTACAGACAAACCTCCTGCCAACAGTCTGGAATAATTGTCTTCAGCCTGATAGGCGATCACCAGCCCCCGTATAACGAGGAACAGGTAAAGCGAGAGAAGCAGAAGTACTCCGAGAATGCCAAACTCCTCCGCAAGAACCGAAAAGATAAAATCGGTGCTGCGCTCTGGAATGAACTCAAGCTGCGATTGTGTACCGGACAGCCAGCCCTTGCCGTCAATTCCTCCGGAACCTATCGCTATGATTGACTGTATGGAATGATATCCGGCGCCAAGAGGATCTGACCAAGGATCGAACAATGTCAGAATTCTCCGCCTTTGATAATCCTCCAGGACAAGACTCCAGAGCACTGGAGCAGCTGCAATCATGACGCAGACAACCGATACAACAAGTTTCCAGCTCGGCCCAGCCAAGAAGATGACAGCCACACCGGAAAGCGCTACCAGTAAAGCTGTTCCCAGATCGGGTTGACGCATGATCAGTATCGATGGAACCAGCACGATCACGACAGTCAAGAGCAGGACACCGATCTTGGGCGGCAGGATGGATCGACTGAGGACCCAGGCCGTAGCCATTGGAATCGCAATTTTCATTATCTCCGATGGCTGAAAGCGAAATAAGCCAAGATCAATCCAGCGTTGTGCACCTTTACCAATGATTCCGATTGACAACACCGCTACAAGCAGCAGCAAGGCAAACAGGTAGAGGTTCAATGACCATCTGGCCAGGGTAGGAGAACTGATCCGTGAAACAATGAACATGAGAGCAAAGGCCAGTCCTGCCCGAATACCGTGCTTGAGCATCTGATCGGAATCTGCCCCGGTCGCACTGTACAGTACAATCATCCCGATTCCGAACACGATCAAGATGGCAATCAGCAGCGGTCGGTCTACATGATTGCTCGCTGTTGAATTTTCAGGAATAGTGTGCCTGGCTTGACGAAGCATGTTGTTCGGGGTGATGCAGCGTCTTCACAAGCCCGCCGTGTTTTTCATCTTCTCCGCAAATCGGGCGTTTGTCCCTGCTCGATGTGTTCCTGGAGAGTTCCATTCCACAATTCACGTTTCTGTTTCAGGAAAGCGCCCGGCACGATATGCGCTGGTTCGGGCAGCTTCGCCGTGTGTCTGGGCCAGCATGATGCCATCGTGCGTCTGTCTCGTGAAGGAATCGTTGGGTCCCGCACGCACGGTTCAGGAGTTCACGGTTTCAGTTGCCGGGCCGGAATCGCTGAACAGGCCAAGCTGCTTGTGAAGATAGAAGTCAATCATTCTTCTGGCTATCGGGGCAGCCGTCCTGCTGCCACTGCCTGCATGCTCAACAATCACTGCAATGGCTATTTTCGGATCATCATGTGGCGCAAAACCCACAAACAACGAATGATCCCGATACTTTTTCTCGGTCAGTTCTTCATTATACTCCTCGTTCTGGGCAATACTCCTGACCTGTGCCGTCCCGGTTTTCCCGGCAATAGTGTAGTTTATGTCCCTGCCGATTCCTCTTGCCGTACCCCTCACGCCGTGCACAACATCATGCATGCTCTGGATAACCAGGTCAAAATAATGATCCTGATGTGCTGCAATCGACTCCTCAAGCTGCGGTTCGATCTCTTCACGTATCCCACTCTGAGGATATTCGATTCCAGACAGAAACCGGGGGGTAATCCGTTTCCCTCGATTTGCCAGCGTGGCCATTGAAACGGCAAGCTGCAACGGAGTTGCCAGCATGTATCCCTGCCCTATGCCGGTGATCACGGTCTCTCCCGTGAACCAGGGTTCATTGCGGGCTTTGGATTTCCACGCTTTTGACGGCATGAGCCCGGATTGCTCCCCAAGCAAATCTATTCCGGTTGTCTGCCCAAAGCCCAGCCGGGACATCCCTTTGTGAATCTTGTCTATACCCAGCTTCTGTGCCAGATCGTAGAAATACACATCACAAGACTGCACTATGGCCTCATGGCTATCCATCCAGCCGTGTCCTGTCTTTTTCCAGCATCGATAACGATGGGTCTTCCCGGGAAGACTGAACCATCCGGGGCAGAAAACCCGCTGCTTCGGGTCGATACCGTTGTCCATGCCAATCAGAGACATGAATCCCTTTATGGTTGAACCCGGTGCGTACTGGCCATACAAGGCCCTATTGAACAGGGGTTTCAGTTCGGATGTGCGCAAATCGCCATATTGCCGCTCTCCGATTCCATTCACGAACTCGTTGGGGTCATAGGATGGCATGCTGACAAAAGCCAGGACTTCCCCGTTATCTGGGTCCAGGGCGACAATAGCTCCTTCATATCCATCAAGTGCCCTGACGCCCTCTCTCTGCAATTCGATATCAAGACTAAGGTGTATGGTTTTTCCAGCTTCAGCCTGATCCGTATTGACATGGCGAATGATCTTGCCATGTGCATTCGTCTCCACCATGGAAATCCCCGTTGTGCCCCTCAAGATGTCCTCATACTGGTTCTCAATTCCGCTTTTTCCAATATAGTCCATGCCTTGATATGCATTTAGATCGACCTGTTTCATGTCGTCAGGGCCAATCCGGCCAACGTAGCCGACTGAGTGAGCCGTCAACTCCCCTTCCGGATAGTTGCGTTGCAATCGCACCTGCAGACGCACTCCGGGATACCGATGCAGATTGACGGAGAGAGTGGCAACCTCCCTCTCACTGAGATTGGCCTTGATGGTCTGGACTTCAAATGATGGGCGATGCCTGGTCAGGGACCTGAATCGTTCCAGTTGTGCTGGAGTCAGTTCGATGACCTGACCCAGTTCATCAAGCAATTGTTCAAGGTCAGCAACCTTGTCTGGAAGAATTTCCAGATTGAAGGATCTAACGTTGGTCGCCAGTGTATGGCCATTACGGTCGAATATTAATCCCCTGACTGGTGATACGGAAAAAAGATCGATACGATTTTCCAGGGCCAGGGCCGTAAATTTCTTGTGCTGGATGATCTGCAGATGACTGAGGCGCAGAACCAGAACCAGGGTGAGGACAAGAACGATTACAAAAAGAAAGATCAGGCGGCCCCTGACCACAAGAGCTTCATTCATATGATCCCGTATTGGAATCATGTCGAAGTTCCAGTACGGTGCCTGACAACACGAAGAAACATGTATACGAACGGCCAGAATAAACAGGTGGTCAGGGCTGACTGCCAGTAAACAAGTTGAAGTTCGGTGCCGTAGACAAGGTTGTGCACCCACAGCTTGAATCCGATGCTGATCGTGCACAGGACGAAGATGATGATGCACTGTTGCCAGAGATCGTAAAGTCGAATCCTGCGATGAGTCGCTATCACGACAAAGCCGACAAAGGCCTTTTCCAGGGCTTCCAGCCCGATAAGGGAGTAGTTAAGTATGTCAAGCAGCAACCCGGATAACCAGGCATATCCCACACCGAAACGCTCCGGGATCGCCAGGCACCAGTAAAACAGAACCAGCAAAACCCAGTCGGGAACCGCGTACTTCATCCATTCTGGATAAGGGATCTGGCTCAACAATAACGCTAGAACGATTGTCGTCAGTACAACGGGAGATAACCTTGAATCAGCATGACTACTCATCGACTATCTGTCCCGGCATCCTCCAGCAGCGGGTCTTCTTCAGTTGCTGTATTCCAAAGCAGGGCAACCTCCCGGACATGATTGATCTGTGCAGTGGTTTCAGCGGTAATGTTCATGAATGCCTCGTTCGCATCCTGGATGATGTCGGTTACTATGGCTACCTTGTAACCAGCTGGAAATCGGCCGCTGATCCCGGATGTTACCAGCCTGTCTCCGGTCCTGATGTTCGCCTGTCGACCGAGATAGGGCAACTTTACCAAACCTGTTTTTCCAGAGCCCTGAACTATTGTTCGCAGGCCGTTTCGTTCGACTTCAACCGGCAACCCGTGAGTGATATCGCTTATCAATATCAACACACTGCGCCGATACCCCGTTTCAACAATCTGACCGACTACTCCTTGAGGCGATATGGCCGGTTGTCCTACATAGACTCCGGACTCCACGCCGATATTGATCACTGCCCTATGGGTGAATGCTTCGGTGCGAAAGTTGATGATCTTTGCGAGTGTGAACTCATCGCTTGATTTCTGCGAAGCAGACAGCAGGTCCATCAGCCGCCGGTTTTCTTTCAGCACCGTTTCATAGCGCTGCAACCTGCTCTCCAGTACGGTCTGTTTCTGCTGTAACAGGCGATACCTGTCCTGTAGGTCACTGTCAGGATAGAATCGCTCGATTGTCTCTGTTATTGCATGCGGCAAACTGACAATTGCCTCAAAGGGGAGGTTGACTATCGAGGCCACGATTCGGACCTGATCCAATATGTTGGTCCTGTGGTCTGTAACTATCAGAATGATGGAAAGGAGAGCCAGAAAGGCAAATCGGGAACTTGCTGGAGCTCTCTCGTAATTCATTACAGGGAGCCAGTATGGATATCGGGAGAGAGAATTCTGCAGGATCTTCGTTTGTCTTTACGCACAACTGTCTGCAGAAAATGCCAAGGTAGCGTGATGTTCCATGTCATCGAATGGGTAACGCATAAACCGCTCTGCAGGATTCATATCCCGGAGGAGTAATCTAGGCGTCTGTCGCAAAGACATCGACAAGTGTATTAATCTCTTCCAGCGCCGCTCCACACCCCCTGGCCACGCAGGTCAGGGGCTCCTCGGCCAGGACCACCGGCAACCCTGTGTCCTGCATGATGCGCCGATCCATATCTCGGAGCAAGGCTCCTCCACCAGCTATTACCATGCCTTTTTCGCCGATATCAGCACTCAATTCAGGGGGGGTCTTCTCCATTGCTTGCCGGATAACCTGAATTATTTGTACCAGGGAATCGTTTATGGCCTCATAAATCTCATGACTGTTGATAACCAGACTTCGGGACATGCCCTCAGCCATGTCCCTGCCCTTGATCTCCATCTCCTTGGGTTCGGACTCTGACCAGGCCGTCCCGATCTGTTTCTTGATTCTTTCAGCCGTTGCCTCACCTATCAGTACGCCATGTCGACGGCGTACAAAGTTAATTATCGCATCGTCGAAGGTATCCCCTGCCACACGTAATGAAGTGGAATACACCATGCCCCCCAGAGACAAGACCCCCACCTCGGTGGTGCCTCCTCCTATATCGACAACCATGGAACCCGTCGGCTCGACAACAGGCAGTTTCGCTCCGATGGCAACCGCCATGGGCTCTTCGATCAGATAAGTTTCACGCGCACCGGCACTATGCGCTGATTCGCGAATGGCCCTTCTCTCCACCTGCGTGGAACCGCATGGAACACAAATGATAATACGCGGACTGGAAAAGAATTTTTTCTCCTGCACCTTGCGTATGAAATACTTCAGCATGTCCTCGGTAATCTTGAAATCCGCGATGACACCGTCTTTCATGGGCCGGATCGCCTTGATTGATCCCGGGGTCCTGCCAAGCATCATTTTCGCATCCTTGCCCACTGCCAGCACGCTCTTCCCGATCCCTCCCATGGCAGATATCTTTATGGCGACCACGGAAGGTTCATCCAGTACAATACCTTTGTTCCTTACGTAGATCAGCGTGTTTGCCGTACCCAGATCAATCGCAAGATCATTCGAGAAGAATCCAATAATACGCTTAAACATAAATCCCAAGTATTGACTGTGTGAGGTGTGGAAAACTGCCGGATTGGAGAAACTCGCAGTATAAGGTTTCTCAATCTGGGATACACTATATGTTATCACAAAAATCTGTGGTATTTTCCGTTTCCCAGCGGCAGATGATGCCCGATTCCGTGTGCATTCGCATGACCATAACCGTAGAAGACATTCGTCACATTGCAAGTCTGGCCCGCCTTGGCGCCAACGACGAGAGTGTTGAACAATACGCCGAACAACTGAACCGTATAATGTGTCTTATCGAACAAATGAATCAGATAGACACTTCCTGCGTCGAGCCTATGGCGCATCCACAGGACATGACCCTGCGATTTCGTGACGACGAAGTGGTTGAGTCGGATCAAAGAAAAGTCCATCTTGCTCTTGCTCCGGAAACCGGGTCGGGGCTGTACCTGGTACCGCAGGTCATCGAACAGGATGCATGAGCGATCATTACACGAACATGCCGAGGCCCTGCGAAAGGGAGAATATACCTGCACCGAACTCACTCATCATTTTCTCGACAGAATCCGCAAGCACTCCGATTTGAATGCCCTGATAACCCTGACCGAGGAACTGGCGCTTGAACAGGCCATCAGGGCCGATGAAAGGCTGGCCAGAAACGAAGCGGAACCACTTACCGGGATACCCCTGGTACATAAGGACCTGTTCTGTACCCGTGGAGTCCTGACGACCTGCGGCTCAAGAATTCTGGAGAATTTCGTCTCACCCTATGATGCCACGGTTGTGCGACAACTCAATCAAGCAGGCATGGTAACACTTGGAAAAACCAACATGGACGAGTTTGCCATGGGATCTTCCAATGAAAACAGCTACTTCGGGCCAGTTGCCAATCCCTGGGATCGGAAACGGGTACCCGGCGGAAGCTCTGGCGGATCGGCCGCAGTTGTCGCCGCCAGGTTGGCCCCGGTCGCCACCGGAACCGATACTGGAGGATCCATACGGCAACCGGCGGCATTTTGCGGACTAACCGGAATAAAGCCCAGCTATGGAAGGATTTCCCGTTTCGGCATGATCGCATTTGCCTCATCTCTTGATCAGGGCGGTGTGCTCGCAAATACCGCTCACGACGCAGCAGCAGTTCTGGCATCCATGTCTGGATTTGATGAAAGGGATTCAACCTCTCTTTCAAATACAGTCCCAGACTATCTTGCCATCCTTCAGAAGCCGCTCCGAGGGATGAAGGCGGGTCTGCCCAAAGAGTTTTTTTCCGCAGGGGTAGATCCCGATATCCAGAAAGCCATCGAAGAAGCGGTCAAGGTGCTTGAACACCTGGGTGTCAGGGTTGTCGAAATCAACCTGCCGAACTGCAACGCCTCGATTCCCTGTTACTACGTTCTTGCTCCGGCGGAGGCGTCGTCCAATCTGGCCCGATTCGACGGCGTGAGATACGGCTATCGCACCACAAACTATACGGATCTTTCCGATATGTACGAAACTACCCGTACCGAGGGATTCGGTGCAGAAGTCAAGCGCCGTATCATGATCGGAACCTATGTCCTGTCATCGGGCTATTTCGACGCCTACTACGTCAAGGCGCAGAAATTGAGACGCCTGATCGCACAAGACTATCTCCAGGCCTTCGAGCAGTGCGATATCATTGTTGGTCCCACTACTCCTACAACAGCATTTCACATTGGCGAAAAAAGTGATGATCCGGTAAAAATGTATCTCAATGATATTTTTACCAGTTCCGTCAATCTTGCCGGGCTGCCTGGTCTGTCTGTGCCGGCAGGCTTCGACCGAAACGGCTTGCCCATCGGGCTGCAGATCATCGGAAAGTATCTCGACGAGTCATCTCTGTTGAATGTCGGTCACCAATTTCAGCAACACACGGACTGGCATGCCCATATTCCAAGGGATTTGACATGACAAGATGGGAGCCTGTGATTGGTCTTGAGGTGCATGTCCAGCTCAACTCCTCCAGCAAGATTTTCAGCGGCGCTGCAACTGCTTATGGCTCGGAGCCCAATGCACAGGCATGCCCTGTCAGTATTGCATTGCCAGGGGTACTACCTGTCATGAACCGTGAGGCCGCCCGCCTTGCGGTCCTGTTTGGACTCGGCATAAATGCCCAGATTAACCGACGATCCGTATTTGAAAGGAAAAACTACTTTTATCCCGACCTCCCAAAAGGATACCAGATCAGTCAGTATGAGCATCCTGTAGTGGGCAGGGGTTCAATCAGCATTGAAACAGGAACCGGGAGAAAACTGGTTGGTATTACACGTGCACATCTTGAAGAGGATGCGGGCAAGCTGCTGCATGAACATCTCGACAGCCTGTCAGGAGTCGATCTCAATCGCGCAGGCATACCGCTTCTGGAAATTGTTTCTGAACCAGATATGCGCTCTGCCAGGGAGGCGGTGGCCTATCTCAAGAAACTGCATGTTCTGATACGTTATCTGGGCATATCGGATGGCAACATGCAGGAAGGTTCGTTTCGTTGCGATGCAAATGTATCAGTCCGCCCCATGGGCGAGTACCAACTGGGAACCCGAACCGAAATCAAGAACGTCAACTCGTTCCGCTTTGTTGAAAAAGCCATCAATCATGAAATCTCACGTCAGATCGACCTGATCGAATACGGAGGGAAAGTAGTCCAGGAGACCCGTCTTTACGACTCGGACAGGGATGAAACACGCTCCATGCGATCCAAGGAAGAAGCCAACGACTATCGTTACTTTCCGGATCCCGATCTGCCTGAAATGGTTCTGGATGAAAGCTTCATTGAATCCGTAAGGCAGACACTGCCCGAACTGCCTGATGGACGGGCCCGCAGATTCGCAAGGGAAATGGGATTGTCGGAAACTGATGCAGAAAAGCTGGCCGCGGATCGCGACACCGCAGATTACCTTGAGGCAGTATGCAAACAAACACGAGCCACGGCAAAAACCGTTGCAAACTGGATAAACGGAGAGCTGGCCGCCGCTCTGAATGAACGCAATATCGGCATTGGGTCATCCCCTGTTGATCCTTTCAGGCTGGCTGCCCTGCTTGATCGGATCGAGGATGGCACCATCACCGGAAAGATAGCCAAGGAGGTCTTCGCCTGCCTGCTTGAAAGTGATGCTTCAGCTGACGATGTCATTCAGACCAGGGGATTGCAACAGATTACCGACCTGTCGAAAATCGAACAGGTAGTCGATGATGTACTGGCGGTCTGTCCACAACAGATTGAACAGTATCGGCAAGGCAACCTGAAGATCATCGGGTTTCTTGTCGGTCAGGTCATGAAACAGACCAATGGCAAGGCAAATCCACGCAAGGTCACTGAAATCCTGAAAAACAGACTCGACTAAATCGGCAAATTGATGTACAAGACCAGTAATGACTTGCGGGCCTGTAGCTCAGTTGGATAGAGTACCTGGCTTCGAACCAGGTGGTCGGGGGTTCGAGTCCCTCCGGGCCCGCCACATTATCGTGCAGATCTCTCGTGTCTCCTTGTTTCCGGGCATCACATCAGCAGGGAAGCCTGCCCGAGCAGGACCATGCGATCACTGCTTTCTTACCAGCGCTTTCCCCCTGTGGATAAGCCCACGCCCGAACCGCTCCCTGATCCGGTCCGAAATGTTGTCCAGCGTTTCACTTCGCCGTTCCTCGAAACCGGATGTCCGGTCATTTTCAAATAGCGTGGTCTGACACGGTTCGGCATTCGCGAACTCGGATATCCCTACTCCGAGCAGCCGTACCGAAAATGGCTCTTTTGTCAGGGCATCTGAAAGCAGTTGTGCAACAGTCTTCCAGACCTTGTCCGTACTGTGTGTGCTGCTGTTGATCGAACATGATCGGGTAATTGTTCGAAAGTCCTGGAAACGGACCTTTACCGTGACCGTTCGTCCATCAAGATTGGCCTTTCTCAACCGATAGCAGACGCTTTCCGTCAGGTACATTGCGGTTGACTCCAGTACGGAGAATTCCGAGACATCCGTATCGAATGTGGTTTCCTGGGAAATCGACTTTACGTCATTATCCGGCATTACCCTGCGATCATCGATTCCCCGTGCAAGTTCCCAGAATCGATAGCCAAGCCGTCCAAACCACTGATTCAAGACTTTTCTGTCGATCCTTCTGAGATCCCGAATGGTGTGAACGCCATGCCGATGCAGTCGTACATTTCCAACCTTGCCGATTCCCCAAATCTTGCTTACAGGCAATGGGTCCAGAAATGCCTGAATACTCTCATCAGGCACGACTGTGAATCCGTCCGGCTTGCCCTGGTCTGTCGCCAGCTTGGCCAGGAACTTGTTCGTCGCGACGCCTACCGATGCCACCAGATTCAATTCAGTGTAAATGTCCTGTTTGATTTTCCAGCCAATGCGTTCCAGACTCATGTACAGTTTCTCGCTACCCCGGCAATCAAGAAAAGCCTCGTCCAGGGCCAATGGTTCAATCACCGGGGTATAACGGCAGAATATCTCATGTATTTGCCCTGAAATTTCCCTGTACAGATCATGTCTGGGAGGAATGACAATCAACCCGGGGCATTTTTTCAATGCAGTAGCTGTTGGCATTGCACTGTGCACTCCGAATTTTCGCGCAGGATAGTTGGCGGCTGATACAACCCCCCTGATCTCTGCCGGCCCCGCTACGATCAGGGGCTTATCCTTCAGCAGGGGGTTTTCACGTTCTTCCACAGACGCATAGAACGCATCCATATCAACATGGATGATCATGATCGTCCCCGATGGGCGAGCAGGGTTTTTTTAGACACGGCATCACATACGTTAAACTACGGCCTATTTTAGTTGAATCGATCAGTTGGTCAAAAAGCTCCAAAAATCCTCTTTCAGCAACGGACCTTGCCTCAGGGTCGCCAACCTGGCTTGTGAGCGCGGTCACAACGTGCTTTTTACAGAACTTTCATTCTCCCTGGCTGGAGGGGATGTACTGCATATAGCCGGATCGAACGGAGTCGGAAAGTCCACACTAATCCGTATTCTTGCAAGCCTCTATCAGCCGGATAGCGGAACCATCTCATGGAATGACATGAACATTAACGAAATGGGTAATGCGTATCGATCCGAAATTGCCTATCTCGGTCACAAGCTGGGACTACGTGATGACATGACACCGCTTGAAAATCTTCGCTTCTATGACAATCTGGCAGGATCCGGGTCGTGTTCAGCACCGGAAAATTGTCTGGACCAGCTCAGGGTCGATGAATACAGGGACACTCCTCTCCTTCAGTTATCGACCGGACAGAAACAGCGGGTGGCCATAGCTCGACTGTGTCTTGGACAAAAACGCTTGTGGTTGCTCGACGAACCCGCAACAGCCCTCGATTCGCAGGGGGTTCGGGTTCTCGAGGACCTGATAGGCACTCATACAGACAGAGGAGGAATAGTGGTTTTCTGCAGCCATCAGCCACTTGAAACAGGATCCGAAAATCGCCAGACCGTAACACTTTCACCCATCTCCCCTGCAGCGCATGTAAGCCCGTGAACCTGATTCCCATCCTGAAGAGAGATCTCAAGGCTGTCCTGCGAAGTCCCGCTGTCACGGCCCAACCCCTATTTTTCTATCTGATCATCACCTCCCTGTTTCCGCTTGCCACCAGTCCTGATCCAGCCACACTTGGAGCGATGGCGCCGGGAATCATCTGGGTTTCCGCCCTGCTTGCAACCTTGCTCGCTCTGGATAACCTTTTCAAGTCCGACCATGAAGACGGAACGTTGGATCAGATGGCAATTCT
>JAJDVC010000169.1 GCA_022826305.1 Gammaproteobacteria bacterium
CCCCGCAGGAGGTTTCCGAACTGCTTGCCCGCATCACTGTAGTCGGCAGGAGCGAGGTCAACAAGGTGTACGATCCCGCCTGCGGTTCCGGCTCGTTGCTGCTGAAGTTCGTCAAGGTGCTGGGCCACGACAATGTACGCCAGGGCTTCTTCGGTCAGGAGATCAACCTGACGACGTACAATCTGTGCCGGATCAACATGTTCCTGCACGACGTCAATTTCGAGAAGTTCGACATCGCCCACGGAGATACCCTGATCGACCCGGCACATCTGGACGACGAGCCCTTCGATGCCATCGTTTCCAATCCCCCGTATTCCATCAGGTGGGAGGGCAAGGATAATCCCCTGCTGATCAACGATCCGCGCTACGCTCCGGCGGGCGTGCTCGCACCCAAGAGCAAGGCGGACCTCGCCTTCACCATGCACATCCTGTCCTGGCTGGCGGTGAGCGGCACGGCGGCCATCGTGGAATTTCCCGGCGTTCTCTATCGGGGCGGGACCGAGCAGAAGATCCGCCAGTACCTGATCGACAACAACTACATTGATGCCGTCATCCAGTTGCCGCTGGATCTCTTTTTCGGCACTACCATCGCCACATGCATCATCGTGCTCAGGAAATCCAGGAATGACAACGCCATCCTGTTCATTGACGCATCCGGCGAATTCGAGCGTAGCGGCAACAAGAACAAGCTCCTGCCGGAACATCAGCAGAAAATCCTTGATGCGTTTTCCGCTCGGGAAAATATCGAATACTTCGCCTGTCTGGTAGGCAATGGAGAGATTGCGGAAAACAGCTACAACATCGCTGTGTCGTCTTATGTCGAGAAGGAAGATACTCGTGAAGCGGTAGACATTGAAGTGCTTAACGCCGAAATCACCAGCATAGTATCAAGGCAAATGGAACTACGGACACAAATCGACTCCATTGTTGCCGAACTTGCAGAGGAGCAGTCATGAGTCGGATAGATGAAATGATTGCCAAATTGTGCCCAGCAGGAGTCGACTACATGGCTATTGGTGAAATTGGTGAGTTGGTGCGGGGCAACGGGATGCCAAAGTCTGATTTTGTAGAATCCGGGGTCGGCTGTATCCATTACGGACAGATATATACGCACTACGGGGTTTGGACGACCAACACGATTTCATGCGTTTCAGCAGAAAAGGCAGGAAAGCTTGCCAAAGTTGATCCGGGAGATCTGATTGTTACAAATACGAGCGAAAATATCGATGACGTGTGTAAAGCGGTGGCTTGGATTGGAAAATCACAAATTGTCACAGGTGGTCATGCTACTGTACTCAAGCACAAGCAAGATCCTAAATACATCTCTTACTACATGCAAACGCAAACCTTCCTCATTGAGAAGAAAAAGCGTGCAACAGGTACTAAGGTCATTGATGTATCTGCAAAGAACCTCGCAAAGATCAGAATACCTGTGCCACCTATCCAAATACAACACGAAATCGTGAAAATCCTAGATACGTTTACAGAACTGGAGGCAGAACTGGAGGCAGAACTGGAGGCAGAACTGGAGGCGCGTCGGCGACAGTACAACTATTATCGCGACGCACTGTTGAGTTTCGACGAGCGCACTACAGACGCAAGCAAGCAAGCAAGCAAGCAAGCAAGCAAGCAAGCAAATTATAACATAAGATATGTTGCATTGAGCGAAATCGCAACGTACCCAAGATCACGAGTTTCATCTTCCGATCTGAATGACGACTCGTATGTTGGGGTGGACAATCTTCTACCTGAAATGCAGGGCAAAGTGAGATCGAGTCATACCCCTTCAACAGGGACCTCTATCGGTTACCAGGCCGACGATATATTGATTGGAAACATACGGCCATATCTCAAGAAAATATGGTTGGCCGATTCATCAGGTGGATGCAATCAAGATGTTCTGGTAATCCGAATCAAGGAAACCGGGCTTGTCGATATAACACCACGATTTCTGTATCACACCCTTGCCTCTGAAAATTTCTTTTCCTACAACATGCAGCACGCAAAGGGTGCGAAGATGCCACGTGGCGACAAGGCATACATAATGAACTACCCAATAACCATTCCACCTCTCAAGGAACAGTCCCGTATCGTCACCATTCTCGACAAGTTCGACACTCTGGTGAACGACCTTTCCAGCGGATTGCCTGCGGAAATCAAGGCACGCCGCCGACAATACGAGCATTACCGTGAGCGGCTGCTTGCTTTCAATGAAGCAGCATGAACAAGGAATTGAAATCATGGCGCTTCGAACCGATTGCACTATCCAGTGAAAGCACCGTTGTTGCCGAATTCGAATTTGATGAAGTCCGGCAATCGGCCTACCAGAGCGAGGCTGAACTGGAAAGGGCCTTCATCGGGCAATTGCAGATACAGGCCTACGAGTACCTGTCGATCACTTCGGAAGCTGAGTTAGTCACCAATCTGCGGCGCCAATTGGAAAAGCTGAACAGGTTCGAGTTTTCCGACACGGAGTGGGAACCGTTTTTCAGCACCAGCATCGCTGGCACCAATGACGGTATCGTGGAAAAGACCACGCGCATTCAGGAAGATCATGTCCAGGTGCTCAGGTGCGATGACGGCACTTTCAGGAACATCAACCTGATTGACAGGCGACACATCCACAATAACAGCCTTCAGGTCATCAACCAGTACGAGGCGGCGGGCAGCCGGGCCAATCGCTATGATGTGACAGTGCTGGTCAACGGCCTGCCAATGGTACATGTGGAGATCAAGCGGCGGGGCGTGGACATCCGGGAAGCCTTCAATCAGATCAGTCGCTACCAGCGCGACAGCTTCTGGGCGGGCACGGGACTGTTCCAGTATGTGCAGTTGTTTGTGATCAGCAACGGCACCTTGACCAAGTACTACAGCAATACCGTGCGCGATTGTCATCTGGCCGAGAAACGGACCAGGCGTTCACGCCACAGGACATCCAACAGCTTTGCCTTCACCAGTTGGTGGGCTGATGCGAAAAACCAGCCGATCGCCGAACTGGCCGGATTCACCAGGACCTTCTTTGCCAGGCACACCCTGTTGAATATCCTGACCCGTTACTGCGTGTTCGACGTGGATCGAAAACTGCTGGTGATGCGGCCATATCAGATCGCGGCGACTGAACAGATCCTGCAGCGAATCGCCACCGGCACCAACCATCGGCAGTTGGGCAAATCAGCTGCGGGTGGATACATCTGGCATACCACCGGAAGCGGAAAGACGCTGACGAGTTTCAAGGCGGCACAACTGGCGCGTGACATGCCGGAAATCGACAAGGTGCTGTTTGTGGTAGACCGGAAGGACCTGGACTACCAGACCATGCGGGAATACGAGCGCTTTGAAAAGGGTGCTGCCAATTCCAGCACTTCAACGGCAGTATTGAAGCGACAACTGGAAGATCCGAACGCCCGAATTATCATCACCACCATCCAGAAGCTCAGCCGTTTTGTGGCAAGGAACAGGAGGCACCCGGTGTATCAGGCACATGTCGTGGTGATTTTCGACGAATGTCATCGCAGCCAGTTCGGCGACATGCATGCGGACATTACCCGGGTTTTCAAGCGCTATCACCTGTTCGGTTTCACTGGCACGCCGATATTTTCCGACAACGCCGGGAGTCACGGAAGTCCGTTGAGACGCACGACCGCACAGGCGTTTGGTGACAGGCTGCATACCTACACCATTGTCGACGCCATCAACGACAGGAATGTACTGCCCTTCCGCATCGACTACATCAACACGATCAGAACATTGCCAGGTATCAGGGACAAGCAGGTCTCGACCATCGATACCGAACGGGCATTGCTGGACCCGGAACGCATCACGCAGGTGGTGAGCTATATCCGGGAGCATTTCGACCAGAAAACCCGGCGCAGTATCAGCTATCGTCATTCCGGAAAGCGGCTGGCCGGGTTCAACTCACTGTTCGCCACTGCCTCGATCGACGCAGCGAAACGCTACTATGCGGAATTCACCGAACAGGAGAAGGAACTGCCGTCTGCACAGCGTCTCAAGGTGGGCCTGATCTACAGCTTCTCCGCCAACGAGGCAGAGGCGGAGGAGTTCCTGAACGAGGAAGAATTCGAGATTGAGGAGTTGGATCGGAGTTCCCGCGATTTTCTGGACGCCGCGATCAAGGACTACAATGCCTTGTTCGGTACCAGCTTCGATACCTCGGCCGACCGGTTCCAGAACTATTACAGGGATTTGTCGCATCGCCTGAAAAGTCGAGAACTGGATCTTGTGATCGTGGTCAACATGTTCCTGACGGGGTTCGACGCTACCACGCTCAACACGCTGTGGGTGGACAGGAACCTGCGCGCCCACGGCCTGATCCAGGCCTATTCGCGCACCAACCGCATACTGAATTCGGTCAAGACCTACGGCAACGTCATTTCGTTCCGGGATCTGGAGCAGGAAACCAACGATGCCCTGACCCTGTTCGGCAACAAGGATGCCAGGAGCATCGTGCTCATGAAGCCATACGCCGAATACTATGGAGAATACCGGGAACGGATTGATGAACTTGTCACTTGCTTTCCGCTTGTCCAGGCGATCATCGGAGAATCGTCGAAAAGGGAGTTTGTCAAACTCTTCGGCACAATCCTGAGACTGAAGAACATTCTCACGTCGTTCGACGATTTCGCAGGCAACGAAATTCTCGATAATCGTGATGTCCAGGATTACCAGAGTCTGTATCTGAATCTGTACGCTGAATTCCGCGGCACAGCGGATTCCGACAAGGAGCCGGTCAACGACGATGTCGTGTTCGAGATCGAATTGATCAGGCAGGTGGAGATCAACGTGGACTACATCCTCATGCTGGTCGAGCAGTACCTGAAGAAGAAAGGTTCCGGCGAAGACAGGAAAATTCGGGCCAGCATGGAGCGGGCGATCAGTGCCAGTCCCAGTTTGCGCAGCAAGAAAGACCTCATCGAGCGGTTTGTGGATTCCATCTCCGCGAAGGCAGTGATCGACGCACAATGGGTTGCCTTCGTTACGACCAGGAAGGAGGAGGAACTTGACCGGATCATCGTGGAAGAGCACCTTGACCCAGTCGGGACAAGACTGTTCATGGATAATGCGTTCCGGGATGGTGCCGTACCGGTCACTGGTACCGCAGTAACAAAGATTCTGCCGCCGGCTTCACGATTCGGCAGAAACAACGACCATTCGGTGAAGAAACAGATGGTACTGGACAGACTGAGCGCATTTCTCGAACGGTTCTCCGGCTTGATCTCGGATCATGCCGCTACTGGCACTGCAGATAATAGATAGAGAGTTTCGTGAACGTCAAGACCGCAGCCATCCAGATTTTGCGACAGGCCGGGACGGCACTGCACGCCAGGGATATTGCAAAACGGATGATGGATTCCGGTCTCTGGCAATCCAGGGGAAAGACACCGGATGCCACAGTTGCCGCCCGGCTCTATTCCGACATCAAGGAAAAGGGGCATCTATCGGTTTTCATGAGGGTGGACCCGCAGACATTCTCCCTCAGGAATTCCTTCGATCCTTCAGATCAGGCCTGCGCTGATCGGATTCTAGCCGACAGGCTTCCGAAATCATCTCCCCGGAATGCCGGTTTCTCGTTCACCGATTGCGCCCAAAAGGTGCTTGAGGAGTATGGTGGAAAGGAACCGATGCACTACAGGGCGATTACAGAAAAGGCACTTGAAAAAGGATGGCTGATCAGCACCGGGAAGACTCCGGAAGCCACCATGTACGCTCAGGTGATCACCGAAATCAAACGCCGGAAGGGACGCGGCGACCGACCCCGGTTTGTCCAGCACGGCCGTGGATATGTGGGTCTTGCCCAATGGATGGGCCGCGGACTGACCTTTGAAATTGAACAGCACAACCGGCAAGTCCAGCAGGCGTTGCGGGAGAAGTTGCTGGAAATGACACCCGTAGAATTTGAAGAACTCGTATCAGAGTTGCTGGCGGAGATGGGCTTCGAAATGGTCGAATTGACCAAACTCAGTGGCGATGGCGGGATTGATGTTCGGGGAACACTGGTGGTAGGCGACGTGATCAGGATCAGGATGACCGTGCAGGTAAAGAAATGGAAGCCGAAGCACAATATTCCCGCTCCGGTGGTACAGCAGGTGCGCGGCAGTCTTGGAGCACACGAGCAAGGCCTGATCATCACCACGAGCGATTTCAGTAGCGGAGCACGCAGGGAAGCCGCACAGTCCGACAAGACTCCGATTGCCCTGATCAATGGTGAACGACTTGTATTGCTCCTGATGGAACACGATATCGGCGTCCACCGGACTACGCCCAACCTGTTCGAGGTTGCCGAAGAAATTGCTCCGGCGATGAAATGACAGAACAGTGCCAACCAACCAATACCGGGGGCATGCAGTTCTCCCTGCCTGTGGAATCACCCCGCTTCCAGCATGGTATGATTCCTGCGATTTCATTCCGAGTCATGGACAATGAACCGTCGTCAGCTTCCCATCGGCATCCAGTCCTTCCGGAGAATCCGGGAGCAGGACTGCTACTACGTCGACAAGACCCCCCCATATCAGGCGGCTGGTCGACATGGGGGACTTCTACTTCCTGTCCCGTCCACGGAGGTTCGGCAAGAGCCTGCTGGTCGATACCCTGCGGGAACTGTTCGATGGCAACGAACCCCTGTTCCGCGGTCTCGACATCCATGACCACTGGGACTGGTCAACAAGACACCCGGTGGTGCGGCTGAGCTTCGGGGGAGCATACGGCGAGCCGAAAGGGCTTGAAGGAGACATCATCGAACAGCTGGAAGGCATCGAGCGCCATCACGACCTGTCTCCCGCTCGGACATCCGATACCGGCCCCGACGTCTTCGGAACATTCTGGACAGACTCCATCAGGCCACTGGTCAACAGGCTGTGGTGCTGGTGGACGAATACGACAAGCCGATCCTGGATGTCATCGACCAGCCGGAAATGGCCACTGAGAACCGGGACTACCTGCGGGGTTTCTACGGCATCATCAAGGACAGTGCCCGGGATGTCCGCTTCGTCTTCGTCACCGGGGTCAGCATGTTCTCCCGGGTGAGCCTCTTCTCTGGTCTGAACAATCTCCGGAACATCAGCCTCGATCCGGAATTCGCCACCATCTGCGGCTATATCGATAGTGATCTGGACACGGTGTTCGCATCGGAACTGCCGGGCCTCGACCGGAGCGAAATCCGAGAGTGATACAACGGCTACCACTGGCTCGGGGAAGAAAAACTCTACAATCCCTTCGATCTGCTGCTGCTGTTCCAGACCCGCAATTTCGAGGCCCACTGGTTCGAGACCGGTTCCCCCACCTTCCTGTTCCGGATGATGATGGAGCGGGAGACAAGCCCGATCGAACTGGAGAACCTGACCACGGACATCAAGCAGATTTCCAGCTTCGATGTCGCCGATATCGATATCGAGGCACTGTTGTTCCAGACCGGATATCTGACCATCACCGGTGAAGAAAGGCGGGGACCCCGGACCCTGTACACCCTGGACTATCCCAACTTCGAGGTGCGCCAGAGCCTGAACGACGGACTGCTCGGTTACGTCACGGGGCGCAGGAACAAGACGGCGGATCGGGGCGACGAACTTGCCCGTCTGCTTGCCGCCAACGATTTCGACAGCTTCGCGGAGCGCCTGAGAGCATTCTTCGCCGGAATCCCTTACCAGTGGCAGGGCAGCAATGGCCCGGCGCGCTACGAGGCTTGGTACGCCGGGATGCTGTACGCCTGTTTCCACACCATCGGGCTGAACCTAACCCGAAAAATGCATGAATGAGCAGGGTGGAACCTCCGTTACATGATATAATTCAATGAATTAGCAGAGAATTACCGGAGCTTCCACCCATGACACATTGTACCCGCAGAACGATCCGATTTTCAAACCGCAGAAGGCGGAAGGTCGAAGCCAATTTCCGGGGCGGGTCGATCACCGGCAACGGCGGGGTGATGCTGGTGAGCGAACA
>JAJDVC010000161.1 GCA_022826305.1 Gammaproteobacteria bacterium
GGGCACTGGACGGGTCAGGGTCTCGGCCATAGACCCCACGGCCCATACTGGTCCCGCTGTCAGGAATCTGGAGGTAGCCCCTCGGCAGTCCCCGCAGGTTCCTGAGCCTGTCTCGGCCGAGGTTTTCCTGCAGATTGGTTCGTATGACAACCTTGAGCGTGCCCTCAACATGCATGTCTGGCTAAAAGCGCAGGGTTTCAACGTCCACCCGAAGTCCGGACAACAACTGGAGACAAGAGGTCGTCCCTACCGTGTACAGACCGGTCCCTACACCGTGGGCGATGCACTGGAAATTCAGCGACTCCTGCAGAAGTTGCTTAGCCAGCCCGTCTTGATGACTACACGCTAGGCCATATGCCCAGATGGGGACGGATACCTGATTCTACGCATGACAGCCCGATTACCTGGGTTTGTATCCAGCAAAATGGGTAGGTCTCAGGAAGCCATCCTTGAGCACCTGCTGCTTGAGGGTACTGCTCTGCAAACGATGATTGGCTCCTTTCTGCCCGATCCTTTTTGCCAGTTCGGCCAGCCGGTCTCCAGAAAGCGTTGCCAGTTCAATCTTGATTGCTTCACGGTACCAGGCATTCCGATCAGTCATGTGGATGTTTTCGAAGCCGGCGGATTCGAGGTCCAGGCGTGTTTCTCCAATGCTCTTCATCGTGAAATCCAGATGCACCAGTTCAAGCCATCTGGCCGCCTGCCCGGAATAGGTTTCATCGCCCCCGCGAAGCCAGTCGCTGCCGACAAATACCCCGGCAGGCTTGAGAATGCGGAAAATATCACAATAGAGCAGATACTTGTCTGGCATATGAATGATCGAATCCTTGGTAAACACCACATCAAAGGAGTTGTCGGAATACGGAAGCGGTCCCGGCTCAACCAGATCAAAGCTGACTTTATCGTCCAGGCCAGCGTCATGAGCATATTTTCGGCAATGCTCTATAAGATGCGATTCAACATCAATGCCAAGGACTCCCCGGGCTTCATATTTGTTTGCAAGCAGTACTGTAATGGCGCCAAGACCGCAGCCGATATCAAGCACTGTCTTGTTCCTGAGATCGACTGGAGCGAGCAGTTCTTCCACTTCTTCAGGACCACCTGGCGACAAATAGCCATCACCCCACATCCACTGCAGGGCCGCTATGAACTGCTCGTTGTATTGTGAAGTATGAGAGGCTTTCGGCATCTCGTGGTTGCCATGGGTATTTTGTCAGTCGGGTAACCCGCTGGGAAAGCTGTCGAATAATCAACTATACACCATAATGTCGTGGAGTGAAGCGGTGCGTACCAATGGCATGATTTCTTGTCTGAAAAGTGGCGAAATCGCAGAAAGGCAAGCTCACCCGATCTCCCGGCCATTGAAGTGTACTGGGTTGCTGTCTCCCTATTCGGTACTTGCGATTCCTGGCCAGAGTCGGACAAGTGGATGAATCAGCAAGGAAACATGAGCTCCTGATTCCTGATCGGCCTGTAAGCGGGATTCATGCCAAATTGTTTCCCGTATACAGTAAACTCTGCATCCTTGAAGATATCTGACAAATTGCATTCCATGAGCAATCGCTTGGTCATATCCATTCTGCTTGCCGTCCTTGCATGCCATGCCCATGCAAGTCTGGAAACGGTTCCCGAAACCGCCAGATCGAAATTGTCGGAACCGGAGATAGAGGCGAAAAGCTGGATATTGGCGGATTTTGATACTGGCTGGATCCTGGCACAGGAGAATGCGGACCGCAGGATTGAGCCTGCCAGCCTGACCAAGATCATGACGAGCTATATTGTCTTCTCGGCATTGGAAACGGGCCGGATAAAGGAAGACGACATGGTTTATGTCAGCAAGCGGGCATGGCAGACCGGCGGGTCCAGAATGTTCATTGAGGTTGACACACACGTAAGCGTCATGGATCTGCTGAGGGGATTGATCGTTCAATCGGGGAATGATGCAGCAGTCTCTCTTGCCGAGCATGTCAGCGGGTCCGAGGAACAGTTTGTCAAGGAGATGAATCTCGTCGCGAAAGAATTGGGAATGACGAATACCCATTTTCGAAACAGCAGCGGTTTGCCAATGGAGAATAACTACAGCAGCGTACTGGATATGACCCTGCTGACGATAGACATGATACGGCGGTTTCCAGAGTACTACAGACTGTATTCGGAATTGGAATTCACCTACAACAATATCAAGCAGCATAATCGTAATGTGCTTTTGACTCGGGACCCTACCGTTGATGGCGTGAAGACAGGGTATACCCGCCAGGCTGGATACTGCCTTGTCGGAACTGCCGTGCGTGACGGGTTTCGACTTGTAGGAACGGTGGCTGGTTCCAAAAGCCGATCAAGACGTGCAGATCAGGTACAGGCGTTGCTGAGATATGGATTTTCCTCATATACGAACCGGGTTCTGTATATGCCAGGTGAACCGATCGAGACAGTTCGCCTGTGGGGAGGAAATCAGAAATATGCCGAAGTAGGGGCCAGGGAACCTGTCAAGGTGTTGCTGCCAAGAGAGCGGGACAGCCAGATTTCGTATGCATACGAGCTTCCGGCAAGTATCGAGGCGCCTGTGACAAAGGGGGATTCGATAGGCAAGCTCCAGGTCAGGGTGGCCGATGAACCGGTCCTGGATACCCGGTTGCATGCAATCGAGGATTATCCGGCAGGTCCATTATACTTGCGAATCATGGACTCCATCCGCCGACACTTGACAGAGTGGTTTTAGCGATTTCCACTCGCAAGCCCCGATGGAAAGTTGATGTCAGGTAGCCAGGAACAGGTCCCCATGACCGTGATGCAGTACCCCTGTGTGATCGAGATCAAGGTCTTTGTCAGAAACCAGCCCCATTCGAACAGGCTTGTTCGAAAACTGATTTGTCGCTACATAGCCTCGGAAGATGTGTACAAGGTATCCTGCAGGCAAAGCCGGAAAGGGACCTACCAATCCTACAGTTGCAGGATTCTTGCCAGAGAAAGGGAGCAGATGGACCAGTTGTACAGGGCCTTGGGTCAGCACCCTGATGTGCTGATGAGTCTTTAGTTTCAGGCCCTGCGGCGCGCCTGTGTAGAAGAGGCACGATGATTTTCAGGCATCGTGGTCTATGCCATTATTTTCCGATATGGCAGGAAATGAGGGATTTTTCGCGTATGCGAAGTCAGGA